>CAJOPF010000074.1 GCA_905236205.1 Candidatus Gastranaerophilales bacterium | reverse complement strand
GTTGCGGCTAGCAACGAACTGCTCGACGTTGTTTTAACACTAGCTTTCGCTTGTGATTTTGTCCTAAATCATATTTTGTTAGAATCAACAAGTATATTTAGTCGTTTTCAGCTATTCTTTTTTCAATGTTCAATCTTGCCGATACCAAAACTTTAAGGTTTAAACCTTAAATAATTAGTTCTTTCACTAATCCTTTCGGCGGGTCGGAAACCGGCAGACATTTAAGTCTTTTTAATTGGGGCCGTTCCTCTAATTCCTAACGAATAACATGACCTTTGTCATATTCCGTACTTATTATCTTACAACTTTAAAAAATTTTGTCAACCCATGTTTTAAAAAATTTTTTATTTTTATTTACAATTCTTAAAAATTGTATTTTTTACACCAAACAACTTTTTACAAACCACCTAAAACCCTTTATATAATAGCGTTTTGAAAACTTTAAAGCACGTCGTTTTCATTAAGATTTGTTAATAATTTTATTTTTTTACCATAGTAAACTAATATATTTTATTATAACAAAATAGTATTTATGAAGGAGAAATTATGATTGATTTAAAAAACACATGCCTATTAGCATCATTAAGTTGCATATTGATATCAGGATGCGCATTTGCTGATGGAAACGCATTTACACCATTAAATTTCGATGACACAGCATATTCAGTTCCGACAGCATCTAAACCTGTTAACACAGTTGGAACTCCTCAAGGTGTCAGCGATACTCCTGTATCTGTACAAGCTACGGGTAATACCGATTTACAAACGGCCATTTCAAAAATTGATACTGCATTAGATGATATTCAAAACGAACAAAATTCTTGCAAAGCAAAATTCGCAGAAATTGACAATCAATATAAATTTGTTAAAACAGAACGCGCTAACTTGAAAAAGCAAATTAGAGCAAATGAAAAAAGAATAAGAGCTCTTACAAAAGCAAAAACAAGCGTTGGAAAAAACGTTCTTTAGTAAGAAAAACATTAAAAAGCATGGCATTTTGCCATGCTTTTTAAAACAGTCAGGTATTGTTTTTATTATATCTGTGTATAATAATATATAACTATGGAAGAAGTTTTGTCCGTAAAAAACTTAAATATCGGATTTAATACCGAAAAGGGATTTAGACAGGCTCTTTTTGATGTTTCTTTTTCCATAAAAAAGGGGCAAATGCATGCTCTTGTAGGTGAATCGGGCTGCGGCAAAACAATAAGTGCCATGAGTATATTAAATCTTTTACCCAAAACTGCAGAAATAAAAAGTGGAGACATTATTTTTAATAAAAAAAGTTTATTAAATTTAACTCAAAAACAATTACAGGAAATCAGAGGTTCAAAAATTGCACTTATTCCTCAAGATCCCATGACTTCACTTAATCCGCTTTACACAATAGGAAATCAGCTGATTGAAGTAATTGAACTGCATCAAAATTTGAATGGTATTTATGCAAAGAAAAAAGCAATTGAAGCATTAAAAAAAGTTCAAATTCCTTCTGCGGAAGAAAGATTTAACCAATATCCGCACGAATTTTCAGGCGGTATGAAACAGCGTGCGATAATCGCAATGGCTCTTGCATGTAATGCGGAATTGATTATTGCGGATGAGCCTACAACTGCATTAGACGTAACAATACAGGCTCAAATAATGAATTTATTATCTGATATAAAACGTGATTTTGGAACATCAATTCTGTTTATTACGCATGATTTGGCTCTCGTAAGCCAATATGCAGATGAAGTTTCCGTAATGTATGCAGGAAGAATTGTTGAAAATGCGCCGACAAAAGATTTCTTTTCAGACACAAATCACCCTTATTCAATAGGATTATTAAAATCTTTACTAAAAAACAAGGATAAAAGACTTTCTGTAATAAAAGGTCAGCCGCCGTCAATAATGGAAGATATATCAGGCTGCAGATTTCATAACAGATGTAAATTTAATATACCTAATTTATGCAACAGAAAAGTTCCGGAATTAAAAAGAATTGCCAAAAATCATTGTTCGGCATGCTTTTTAAATTAACAATTTGCCATTTATTACTTTATATGAGATAATCCTTTCAGAGAGAAGGAGATATTATGACTATTGAAATTAAACCGTTGAACGCTATCGTTTACAATCAGGATAAAGTTGACATGACAAAGGTTATTGCACCGCCTTATGATGTTATTTCAGACAAATACAGAGATGAACTTGAAGAAAGAAGCGAATATAATTTTGTTAAACTTATTCTTGCAAATAATTCTACTGATTTAAGTGATGAAAACAACAGATATAATGAAGCGTATAAAAATTACCAAAAATGGCTTAATGAAGGTATTTTAGTCAAAACAGACAAACCTTGCATTTTATTTGTAGTTCAAAATTATGAAAAAAACGGTAAGAAAATTACAAGAAAAGGATTTATTGCAAGAAACAGAATTGAAGACTTTTCTACAAAAAATATTCTTCCGCACGAATATACAATGGGCGGACCAAAAGAAGATCGTTTAAATCTTACAAAAAAATGTAAAGCTAATTTCTCTCAAGTATTTTTAGTATATTCTGATCCGCAAAAGCAAATTGAAAACGCAATAGACTACACTCAAAAACCGTTTATTGACGTAACAGATGATTTGGGAGTGCAAAATATTGTTTACAAAATTGATGATGAAAAAACAATTGAGTTAATTCAAAATGTATTAAGTGACAAAACGTGCTTAATAGCTGATGGTCATCACAGATATGAAACAGCTATGAATTACAGAAACTTTATAAATTCACCTGATGAAAATGACTCTACAAAATTTGTCATGAGTTATTTTACAAATCTGGAAGATGATTTATTGATATTTCCTACTCACAGAATTTTGACACGCTGGGTTGAACCTTATGTATTATTGGAAAAAGTAAAAAAATACTTTGACGTTGATGATTACACATTTGACGGCAAAAATAAAAAAGAGGTAAAAGCTAAATTTTTACAAGCAATTGAAGATGAATCAAAAAATCAAATTTCTATGGGCTTGTATATGAAAAATGTTAATAAATTTTATCTGCTCAAATTGAGAGAAAACGTTAATGATATTCTTGATGAATATAAAGTTCCTGAAGTCCTAAAAACTCTTGATTTGATTGTTTTACACAAAGCAATTATTTCAAAAGAATTAGGTTATACGCAAGAAGAACAAATGGCTCAAGACGGAATTTTATACATTAAACAGGAAGATGAAGCTTTTGATATGGTTGATATGGGCAAAGCTGAAGCATCCTTCATAATGGCTTATCCAAAAATTCAGGATATAAAAAGAATTTCGGAAGCAGGCGAAAGAATGCCTCAAAAATCAACTTATTTCTATCCAAAATTACTTTCAGGAATTGTAATCAATCCATTGAATTAAAATGTCTATACAAAAAAATAAATACCCCGCTTGGGCTAAGCTGGCTTTTGGCGGCAAAACTCACGACTTCATTAACTTTACGTTTCGAGCGTTAAGAGAAACCAAGACAATGAATTGTAAGACAAAAGTTTCTTTATACTACGTTTCCTTGTATTCAAAAAATATGATATCTTTTTTGTAAAAAGTTATATACAATTTGTATACTAACAATAAACTCGTCAAAATTTTATTTACCTGTTGAACCAAAACCGCCGGAACCTCTTTGTGTATCAGTAAGTTCTGTTACAACTTCAATTTTTGCCTGTTCATATCTTGCAATAACCATTTGTGCTATGCGTTCATCAGGTTGAATTGTATACTCCTCATTTGAAATATTTACAACAGGAATACAAACTTCCCCCCTGTAATCTTCGTCAATAGTCCCGATACAATTGATTAAAGTTATACCATGTTTAATTGACATGCCCGAACGAGGTCTTATTTGAGCTTCATATCCATGTTCAAGTTCAATTTTTAAACCCGTAGGAATTAAAGTTCTTTCCAGTGGTTTTAGCGTAATCGGTTTATCTATTGCCGCACACAAATCCATGCCTGCAGCACCTTCTGTTTTGTACTCAGGCAATATTTTATTATGAGATAATCGTTCAATTTTGAGTATCATACTAACCCTTCAACCTGTTTTCTATTGAACTTAGAACAGCATCTACTTTATCAATATTTTTTACGGCACCTTGTGCAAATTGCGGACGACCACCGCCTTTACCGTCAGTTGCTGTTGCAATTTCTTTTACAATATTACCTGCGTTAATACCGTTTGCAACAAAATTATCAGCAACTTTTACAAATATTGAAGTACCTGCAACAACAACAATTACCGAATTGCCCAATTTATTTGCAAGCATTTCAACACCTTCTTTAAGTGCATTTGCATCTAATTGTTCCATTTTTTGAACAAATAATTTTCCGCCGTCAATATCAACCGCTTTTGAAGCAAACTCTTTGAACTTGTCTTTCGCTTGCGCAGATTTTACGGTTGAAAGTTCTTTTTGAAGTTCTTTGTTTTCTTCAACAAGTTTATCGACACGAACTTCAACTTCATCATAATGGGCTTTGAATTTTTCTGCCAATTTATCTATTACGTTTGCTTTTTCCGACAAATATTTTAATGCGGATTTTGCAACAACAACCTCAATACGTCTTGTACCTGCCGCAATTGCACTTTCAGAGATTATTTTTGCAAGTCTTAACTGACCTGTATGAGAAGCGTGACAACCTGCGCAGAATTCTTTTGAAACATCTTCACCGATAGAAACAACTCTTACTTCATCTTCGTATTTTTCACCGAATAAAGCCATTGCCCCCGTTGCTTTTGCTTCGTCAATATTCATAATTTTTGTTGTTACGTCCAAATCCTGACTAATCCATTCGTTAATCAAATCTTCTGTTTTTTGTATTTCAGCCTTTGTCATAGCTCTGTCAAAAGTAAAATCAAATCTCATTCTGTTTTCTTCCACCTGAGAACCTGCCTGATGAACATCACCGGAAAGAACATGCTGTAAAGCAGATTGCAATAAGTGTGCCGATGTATGGTGAACTTTTATCTGCCCTCTGCGAGCCTTATCTATTACGGCATGAACTGTTGAACCAACTTCAATTTCACCGTTCAAAAGTACGCAACGATGAACAAACAACTTATTAACTTTGAAAGTTGTCAGAACTTCCAATTTTAAAGTATCATTTTCAATTATGCCACTATCACCTACTTGACCGCCACATTCAGCATAGAAAGGAGTTTTGTCAAGAACGACATCAACATAACCTTCACCGTCAAGAGTTTCTAAAATTTTAGCATCACATTCCAAATCCGTATAACCTACAAATTCGGTTGCTCCGACTTTTTCTTCAACTTTAGCATACTTAATATCACCCGTTACCGATATTTTTTGTGTAGCAGCTTTTGCACGGTCTTTTTGCTCTTTCATCGCAGCTTTAAAGCCTTCTTCATCAACATTTAAGCCGTTTTCTTGCGCAATTTCTTTTGTAAGTTCAAACGGAAATCCATAAGTATCATACAATTTGAAAGCATTTTCGCCGTCAATATCTTTTTTGCTGTCGATAAATTCATTTAATAATTTATAACCTCTGTCAAGAGTTTTGTTAAAACGTTCTTCTTCTTTCTTTATAACGTCTTTAATTTTATCTTTGTTTTTTGCTAAATCAGGATATGCACCGCTGTAATTTTCAACAACTACATCAACTAATTTATACAAGAAAGGTAAATCCATACCTAAAATTTTGCCATGTCTTAAAGCACGACGTAAAATCATTCTTAAGACATAACTTCTGCCTTCATTACCAGGGATAACGCCATCATTGATTAAGAACGTTACGCACCTTGCATGGTCAGTTATAATACGTAACGAAATATCTGTTTTTTCTGATTTTTTGTAAGGAACACCACTCATTTCAACGACTTTATCTAAAATTGGTTTTAGCAAATCGGTTTCAAAAGTAGATGTAACACCTTGGCAAACCATGGTAATACGTTCTAAGCCCATACCCGTATCAACATTTTTTGATTCAAGTGGTGATTGGTTACCTTCTTCGTCTTGGTATAATTCAGTAAATACCAAGTTCCAAATTTCAACCCAGCGGTCACATTCACAGGTATCTATACCGCAATCATCAGAGCATTTAAATTGTTCACCCAAATCGTAGTGAATTTCCGAACAAGGTCCGCAAGAACCTGAAACCCCAGGAGGCCCCCAAAAATTATCTTTTTTACCTTTTCGTTTTATGCGTTCTGCAGGAACTCCGATACTTCTCCAAATTTCATAAGCTTCATCATCTGTTTCAAAAATTGTAACCCAAAGTCTGTCTTTATCAAGATTTAAGACATTTGTAACAAAATCCCATGCCCAAGGAATAATTTCTTTTTTATAATAATCGCCAAAAGAAAAATTACCTAACATTTCAAAAAAGGTATGATGACGAGGAGTACGTCCTACATTTTCAATATCAGAATCTTTACCGCCCGCTCTTGCACATTTTTGACAAGATGTTGCACGAGCAGGGTCATAAGGTGATTTTACGATGCCCAAAAATATCGGTAAAAATTGCAGCATACCAGCAGTTGTTAAAAGAACAGTCGGATTATCAGGAACTAAAGACGAACTTTCAACAATAGTATGCTGATGTTTGTCTTTGAAAAAATCTAAATATAACTGTCTAATTTCATTACCTTTTAACATAAAAATACCCTCATCTTTTTCAATAAATTCTAAGAAAATTATACCTTAAAAATTTTATGCTTGCACATAAAAATTTTGTGTGCTAATATTAACTTACGAATTAAATAAATTTATGCGTCCGTAGCTCAGCTGGCCTGTTGTGTATTTTACGAAGTAAAATCGCAACGTAAGTTAGATTAAAGCTCTATCGAGCGGAGCAAAGGACAAAAAAACAACTTAATATAAAAGATGCGTCCGTAGCTCAGCTGGATAGAGCATCTGCCTTCTAAGCAGAGGGTCGCGCGTTCGAATCGCGCCGGGCGTAAATTAGATGGGATAGACTAAAACCTATCCCATCTAATTTTTTGTTGTAGCGTTAAGACGAGCTTATGTTAGCTCGGTGGATTTCTTCTCAAAAAGAGCCTTTAACAAGGCTCTTTTTTTATATTTAAAATAGTTCGTCAACATGCAATATATTTTATAAAAAAAAACAAATAAAAAAAAGGATGATTATAAAAATCATCCTTTTTTCTGATTATTGAAAACAATTATTTGTTAAAAACAACTGTTAATTCATCGCCAGGGTTCAAAGAAGAATCCTTAGTTGAGCTAGGTAAAATTAAGTATCTAACTTCATCACCGAATTCATAAAGAACACCAAATGTACCGCTAACTGCTAATTTTGCAATGTCATATACATAATAACCAACAGTTAAGAATGATTTACCGAAACTTCTCAAACCTGCAACAGGTTGTAATGATAATGTGTTTGCAAAAATGTTAGAATAGTTATCTGCAAGTCTTTCATAATCATTTGAAGTTTCCATTGCTGCAGCTGCAGCTGATCTGCCTGCAACAGCACCAACTCTGCCAGCTGCTGAGAAAGGAGCTGCAAAGAATCTTGCTACTACATTTGTTGTTTTTTCTGTTGTAACACTAGCTTTTGCAACGTTTACAGGGAAATCAACTTTTGTTGAACCATCTTGAATTGAATCAAATTTAACTTTGATGTAACCAGGATTACCAACACCAGGACGGCTAACTTCAACAACTTCACCTTTAACTTTTGAACCTGCTGCAAATGATGTACCAGAAACTGTTGTATCTTCTTGAGTTACAGCGTAGAAAGTATCACCGATGTTATCGTGTCTTGCATCAACTCTTTCAGATAATTTAACTTTAACAGTACCAAGTTCACAACCTGATGCGATGTATTTAGCGTTGTAGTATTGGTTCATGCTTAATGCTGAAACTAAGTATGCAACTTGTTCAGTTGTTAAATATTTTTCTGAAGCAACTTTGTCTGCATGAGGAACAGCATCTAAAATACCTGAGTTAATAACTTCCTTTGTAGGTCTTGTTGCCCAGTTAGGAATTTCTTGCATTTCATAGCCTTTGAATTGAGGAATAGCACCTTCATTAACAGGAGCATCCATCAATTGAGCTAAAGTAGCAAAAACTTCTGCTTTTGTAATTTTTTGGTCAGGACGGAATGTTTGGTCTTCTTTGTAACCAATCATAACGTTTGCACCTAAAGCTTCTTGAATCCATTTGTAAGCCCAGTGAGATTTGCTCATATCTTTGTATTGATATTTAGGTGTTGAGTAAGGTATTCCTAAACCTTCAACTAAAGCAACAGCCATTTCTGAACGTAAAACAGGAGTATTAGCATTGAATACACCTTTTGCGTTAGCTTTTAATACAGCTAAAATGTCTTGAGCTGTAGATTCGATAATAACGTTTGTTTTACCTTGAACAGATAATAAGTTACCTGCTTTTAGTTTTTTGTCACCAACAAGATAGTAACCTTCACCTTGTTGAGATAAAACTGATGAACCAAACATTGTTGGATGAGCATAAGCTTGTGTTTGTACAAGATCTGCTGCGAATGCACTTGAAGCAACCATCAATGTTGCTGCAGTTGCAACTACTGTGTTTAATAATTTCATTTGTGTCTCCTTTTTAATACGTATATACACATTTACTTCCAATTGAATTATGAAACTATGTTATACAAAAAAAAAAATAAAATCAACAAATTATGTAATAAAGTTAATATTTCTTTGTTGAATTTTCTGATTTTTGCAATATTAAAAAAGCCGACAAAATAATAAGAGAGCCTACACAAAAATTTATTATATTGATTTTTTCGTGAAAAATCAGTATCGCAAAAATTACACCCAAAGGAATTTTTAAATTATTCATAATTGCCAAAGTTGAATACCTAACATACTGTGCGCCTTTATTCCACAGCCAGAAACCAATTCCTGTCGGAACAACCGACAAATAAAGCAAAGATAAAATCTGACCTTTTGAAAGAGTAATACTTGCAACATCAACTCCCATAAACATAAAAGGAGCGACAAATAAAAGAGAACCTAAATATGCACTTGCCATTAAATTTACATCATTCTTACCGACAAACTTTTTCCATAAAACCTGCCCGAGAGCAAAAGCACAATTACAACATTCCATTAAAAATATGCCTTTTACTATCGCATAAAAATCAATATTATTCCAAACAATAATGCCTGCACCGACAACAGAAGCTAATATACAAAATATATAAATAAATTTGAATTTTTCACCAAAAAGACAAGACCATATTGCAACAAAAATAGGAGTAGTTGTAGTTAATATTGCAATTTCATTTCCCTGCAAATAACCAAAAGCTTTTATAAACAACATGTACATCAAACCAAATTGAATTATCCCGATACACATTGTTTTTAAGTGGATATCTACGGTTAATTTTTTAAAAAAAGGCAAAAAAATTAAAAAGGCGATAAACAGCCTGCAAAAAACAACAAATTCAGCAGGCAAAATACTTAATTGGTCTTTTATCAGTCCAAAAGATAAAGAAAAGCAAATTGTCGCAACAATAAGATAAAACATACGTAAAAATTTTACATAAAATATCTACAAATGTAAAATAATTGAACCATTACTTTACACGAATGTATATTTAATGTACGATTTAGAGGAGGAGCTTGTATGGATAATCTTAAGTATAAAAGAATTTTGTTAAAGATAAGCGGAGAAGCTTTACTTGGCGAACAACAATTTGGTATTGATTATAAACCTGTTGAATTTATAGCGGAAGAAATAAAACAAATTCACGACATGGGTGTTGAAGTTGCGGTAGTTGTTGGCGGCGGAAACATCTTCAGAGGCATGAAAAACAGTGCCCGATTAGGAATGGACAGGGCATCAGGCGATTATGTCGGTATGCTTGCAACAGTAATGAATGCTATTGCTTTGCAATCCGCATTGAAAAAATCAGGAGTTTCTTGCAGGGTTCAAACAGCTATTGATATGAATCAAATAGCCGAACCTTACATAAGATTCAAGGCAATAAGACATCTTGAAAAAGGCAGAGTGGTAATATTTGCGGCAGGAACAGGAAATCCTTTCTTTACAACAGACACCGCAAGCGCTTTAAGAGCATCCGAAATCGACGCACAAGTTATGCTTATGGCAAAAAACGGGGTTGACGGAGTTTATACGGATGATCCAAACTTAAATAAAGATGCCCAAAAGCTTGAAAATATAGATTATGATGAAATTATCAAACACGATTTAAAAGTAATGGACAGATCCGCATGTGATTTGTGTCAGCAAAATAACATACCGATTATAGTTTTTGATTTTAAAGCAAAAGATGCTATTAAAAAAATTATTCTCGGAGAAAAAATAGGAACATACGTAGGAAAATAATATAGTTAAGAAAGAGGTTACAAATGTCAGAAGCATTAGAAGAATTATTTAAAAGCGGTAAAGAAAAAATGGAAAAAGCTCTAAACCAACTTCACAGAGAATTTTCTACAGTAAGAACAGGACGTGCAAACCCTGTTATGCTTGACAAAGTTTCCGTAGATTATTACGGAGCTCCAACACCGTTAAAACAAATGGCTCAAATCACAGTTCAAGAAGGTACTACTCTTGCAATTGCTCCATTTGACAAATCAATTTTGAAAGAAATTGAAAAAGCTTTAATAAAGGCTGAATTAGGCGTTTCTCCAAACAATGACGGAACAACTATCAGATTAAACTTCCCGCCTTTAACTGAAGAAAAAAGAAAAGAAATCACAAAAGACGTAAGAAAATACGGTGAAGATGCAAAAGTTGCAGTAAGAAACGTAAGACGTGATTTAACAGACGAATTAAAGAAAATAGAAAAGGCTGAAAATCTACCTGAAGATATGGTAAAAGATAATCAAGATAAAATTCAAAAATTAACTGATAAATATACGGGAATTATTGATAAAGAAGTATCAGACAAAGAAAAAGAGGTAATGACCGTATAATGGATAAATGCCCAAAATCAATATTACGAATAATAACAGGCTTTATATTCGGAGTAATTGCGCTTGCATGCATGATCTTCGGTGGTTTTCCGCTGCTGTTGCTTATTTCCGTAATAGTTTATCTTTGTTCAAAAGAATACGTTGATATTCTTAAACACAAAGGCTTTTATCCTAGTATGAAAGTTATATTATTTGCAGATGCGGTATTTGCGATAATAGCATATTTCAACAAATTCAGTATAGTACCTATTGCATTTACAATAGGTACTATTTCCGCATTTATGTGGGTTTTATTCAGAGGCAGACAACCGTATATCGCAAATGCCGCAACAACTATTTTGGGGTTTGTATACAGCGGTTGGTTTCCTTTGCATTTATTATTTTTAAGAGATTTGGGTTCGGATAATCATACATCTATCCAAATGCTTTTGAAAACGGATATTTTCAATGCAGGATTCGGATATGTATTGTTTATGTTTTTGCTTGTAATACTGACTGACGTAGGATGCTATTATTTTGGAGTAAATATCGGAAAACACAAATTAGCACCCGTTATAAGTCCAAATAAGACAATAGAAGGTTCTTTAGGCGGAGCATTTTGTGCAGTTGTCGGCGGATTTATTATTGCATATTTCATAAAATTACCTTGGTATCACGCATTGATAGCAAGTTTATTGGTTACTCTCTGTGCGCAAATCGGAGATTTATGTGAATCACTAATAAAAAGGGATGCAGGAGTTAAGGATTCCGGAGATTTGCTTCCCGGACATGGCGGATTTTTGGACAGAACGGACAGTTACATATTTACAATACCCGTAATGTACTATTATTTCGCTTTCTTTGTTCAGGGTAACCTTGCGGAAACAATAATTAACTTTATAAAAGGATTATTTTAGTGCAAAGAACATTGGAAGAAATTTTTAAAATAGGAATTACGGATGAGTCTTTGTTTAAAAAAGCACTGACTCATCCGTCTTTTACAAAAGAAAATAATATAAATTCTTTGGAAAACTATGAGAGATTGGAATTTTTTGGTGATTCGGTTTTAAAACTTGCTGTTTCGGAAAAATTGATAAAAAAATATCCAAAATCAAATGAAGGAGATTTATCTAAAATTCGCTCAATAATTGTTTCTGATGCTACTTTGTCAAAAGTTGCAGAACAAATAGAACTGACAGATTTAATTATATTAGGAGAACATGCGGAAAAAACAGGAGAAAGAAATTGTACATCAATAAAAGCATGTGTTTTTGAAGCGTTATTGGGAGCTTTTTATTTAGACGGAAAAAAAAATGAAATTTTTGAATTTTTATCAAATATTTTAGAACCATACATTGACGAAGTTAAAGAAAATTTTGCAAAATATAATTCAAAAGAAATTTTGCAAGAATACACTCAAGGCAAAACCAAAGAATTACCAAAATATACACTACTTGAAGAATTAGGACCAAAACATGCTCCGATATTTAAAGTTCAGGTTATGTATCAAGACAGAATTTTAGCAACCGCAACAGGAAAAAGTAAAAAAGATGCGGAACAAAAATGTGCTTACGAAGCATGTGTAAAATTAGGAGTAATAAATGAATAACATTATAGTTTCACCATCAATTTTATCAGCAGATTTTGCAAATTTGGAAAGAGATATAAAACTTGTTGAAGACAATGGAGCGGACTGGATTCACGTAGATGTAATGGACGGACATTTTGTACCTAATATTACAATCGGAATACCTGTCGTAAAATCTCTAAAGAGATTTGCTCAAAAACCTTTGGATGTTCATTTAATGATTGAAAATCCCGAAAAATATATCGAAGATTTTGCCAAAGCAGGGGCAGATATAATAACTTTCCACTATGAAGCTGTAAATCCTGACAAAATTGAAGAATTTTGCAACAAAATAAAATCTTTAGGCTGTAAAGCGGGTATTTCAATAAAACCGAAAACAAATCAAAAAGTACTTATTCCGTATCTTGAATTTGTTGATATGGTACTTGTAATGACAGTTGAACCCGGTTTTGGCGGTCAGGAATTTATGCACTTCTGCGCACAAAAAATTCCTGAAATAAGACAATACGGTAAAGAAGATTTAATTGTTCAGGTAGACGGCGGAATAAATGACATAACGTCAAAAATATGTATATCATTGGGCGCAAATTCACTGGTAGCAGGAAGCTACATTTACAAAAGCAAAGATGTTAAAAAGGCAATAGAATCATTAAGAGTATAAAATGACGAAAAAGGGGCAAATATACAAAATACATTCGGATTTTTACTATGTTAATGCCAATGGCAACAGCTATGAATGTAAATTGCGTGAAGTTTTAAAAAAACAAAAGCAAAAAATTGTTGTTGGAGATTACGTAGAATTTGAAAACGGAGCAATTGAAAAAGTTTTAGACAAAAAAAACTACATTCCGCGTCCTAATGTTGCAAACACAGACCAAATTGTAGTTGTTTCATCTGTTAAAGAACCCGAATTAGATTTTAAACAACTAAATCGCTACATTTGCTTTGCAAAATACTACAATATTCCTGCAAAATTATGTTTTAACAAAAGTGATTTGTCATCAGATGACACAACCATAGAAAAAGTTTTTCAAATTTATGAACCGCTCGGATACGATATAGTATTCACATCAGCAAAAGAAAATGACGGAATAGAGGAATTTAAGGAAATATTGGAAGGCAAAATTTCAGTATTATGCGGAAATTCAGGTGTAGGAAAATCAAGTCTTATAAATGCAATAAATCCTGATTTTAAATTAAGAACAAAATCTGTCAGTGAAAAAACCGAACGAGGAACTCATACAACACGTCATTGTGAAATTGTAAACATTACAGATAACACAAAAATTGTTGATACTCCTGGGTTTAGTAATTTAAAATTTGATTTTTTAATGCCCGCAGAAGTCGGCAATTTGTTCGGTGAAATACAACAATATAAAGGTTATTGCAAATTTGCAGACTGCCTTCACGAAACAGAAACAGGATGCGCCGTTTTGGAAAATCTTGATGAAATAGATATAAGCAGATACGAAAGCTACCTTGCGTTTGTCAATGAAGCAAAAGAATATAAAGAACGCATAAAATATACGGGTACTAAACGCGAAAGAGAAACTAATTTTAAAAACAAGCACGACAAAATTGCCGCAAAAATAAGCAGTAAAAAAAGAGAAAGTGCAAGAAATACGGCCAAACAAAAAATTCATAAAGAAATTCGAGAGGAATAAGTAATGAAAGAATTAGTTGAAAAAATAGAAAAAAAACTGGATGAATACATTCCTGTAAGTTATCCTGAAGAAATATTTGAATCAATGCGATACAGCTTGCTTGCAGGCGGAAAAAGATTACGCCCTGTTATGTGTTTGGAAGCTTGCAGAGTTTTTGGCGGAGATATTGAAAAAGCAATACCGACAGCCTGTGCATTTGAAATGCTGCATACCCAAAGTCTTATTCACGATGATTTACCCTGCATGGATAATGACGATTACAGACGCGGAAAACTTACGAACCATAAAAAGTTTTCGGAATCAACAGCAGTTTTGGCAGGTGATGCCCTAATAAGTTTTGGAACACAATTGATTATTGAAAAATCAAATCTTCCAGCCGAAACAATTTTAAAAGTTTTAAAGGAACATTCAATATCAGCTGGAGCATACGGAATTATAGCAGGTCAGATTGTTGATATTGCCATGGAAGGGAAACCTTATAACGCAAAAACTCTTGAATATATACATACGCATAAAACTGCAGATTTATTTAAAGCTGTACTAAAAGCAGGTGCAATTATAGCTGATGCAAATGACGAACAGATAAAATCAATGGAGGAATTTGGTCAAAAATTAGGATTTGCGTTTCAAATTTGCGACGATATTTTGGATGAAATATCCTCATTTGAAGAAATGGGTAAAACTTTAGGTAAAGATAAAAATGCGGGTAAACTGACTTATACTGCATTATTTGGTTTGGAAAAAGCCAAATGTAAAGTTAATTGCCTTTTGAATGAAGCATGTGATATACTCAAAAAACAGGGAATTAGTTCGGAAATATTTAATTCAATAATCGATTCAATAAAAAAGAAAGTTAACAGATAATGGAACAAATTGCATCAAAACTACTAAATACGGGTATGGAAGCTCTTGTAAGTGGCTGTTTGGCGGCGTTAACAGCTCAAATTTTAAAATTTATTTTTTACACAATATTAAACAGAAAAATAGATTTCCGAGTTTTTACAACAACTGGCGGTATGCCTAGTTCTCACTCCGCAGGTGTTGTAGCACTATCAACGGCAATAGGTATTCAATCGGGATTTATGTCTCAAATGTTTGCTATTTCTATGGGATATGCCTTTGTAGTAATGTATGATGCAGCAGGAATAAGACGCGCCTCAGGAAAAATGGCAGTTTGTCTTAATAAAATGATGGAAGATTTTTATAAACACGATATAAATGCAGCAGGAACCAAACTGAAAGAATTACTTGGACACACTCCGATAGAAGTTTTCTGCGGTGCAATTTTGGGTATTTTGTTTGCATTTTACTTTCATTATATAGTTCTTATGTAAGGTTAAAAATATATGAAATTAAAAAGTTTTACATTGGCGGAAATGTTAATTGTAATGACAATTGTTGCCATAATGGCGATGTTGACTATTCCGACAGTTGTAAAAACAAATCGTGACAGAGCTTACGCAGATAAATTGGATAAAATTTACGAAAAAATTGAAACAGCTCTGATTCTTGATAAAATACTAGGTCTTGATGTAAGCAGCTACGGCATAAATGCAATTGATAAATCAATGGATTCCGAAAGATATTTTGCATTGCTGATTGAAAAATTAAAAACCATAAAATATTGTAAATCTGAGCAGGAAGGCTGCTTTGGCAAGACAAATTTGCAAGGATATAAATTAAGACTAATCAACGGTGCAGGAATACTTGTAAACGATAATTTCAGAGGAGAATTTGATTCTGTTGACCGTAATAACCTTATTTTAGGCTCAACTTATATTGATATAGACGGTCCTAGCGGAGCAAATAAAGCAGGGGTTGACCAATTCGGTTTTTATACAACATTAAAAGGTCTTATTCCAATGGGCGGACCTCAGGATAAATTGGTTAAATTTTCGGAATGTCTGAAAGATTATGGATTTGCCTGCACAGCTTGGGTTCTTGTAAACAAAAATATGGACTACAAAAATTGTCCCAATGTAATAAATTGGGAAACCCGCACAAGATGCGACCAATAATATCTGGCATTTTTGTGAATATTTAAGTATTTTGATATAGATGACATAATGAATATTTGTGAGTAGTTAGTAGTGAATGGTGAGTTGTGAGTCGTGAGTAGTAATTATGTTTTTGCTTTTGTGGGCAAAAAAAAAGCCGCATGAAGCGGCTTAAAAATTTGTGTATAGGACTCTGCCGAACAAAACGATTAAGTATCGTTTTGTGAGAGGGGAAATAAGGAACTTTTTTTGCTTTTGTGGGCAAAAAAAAACCGCCAATGGCGGTTAAAAATTTGTGTATAGGGAAGGAAATAAGG
>CAJOPF010000073.1 GCA_905236205.1 Candidatus Gastranaerophilales bacterium | reverse complement strand
CCTGCTCTTGCTCTACGAGGGTCTTTGTGACCTGCGTCTAAAATTCTTTGATCGCCTGTATATGAGTGAACTGTTGTCATTAAACCTTTTACAATACCGAATTTTTCATCAATAACTTTTGCAACAGGAGCTAAACAGTTAGTTGTGCAAGATGCCATTGAAATTACGTTATGTTTTGCAGGATCGTATTCTTTATCGTTTACGCCTAAAACGATTGTTTTATCTTCGTTTGTTGCAGGAGCTGAAATAATAACTTTTTTAGCACCAGCTGTGATGTGAGCTTTTGCTTTTTCACCATCTGTGAAGAAACCTGTTGATTCAACAACAACTTCTACACCTAAATCTTTCCAAGGTAATTGTGCAGGATCTTTTTCTGCAAAGAATTTAATTTTTTTACCGTTTACAACAATACCTTCTTCGTAAGCTTCAACAGTACCTTCAAATTTACCCATTACAGAGTCATATTTAAAAATTCTTGCAGCATCTGCAGGTGTTAAACCAGGGTCATTGATTGCAACATAATTGATTTTATCAAAGATACCTTCTCTGATAGCTGCTCTTAAAGTGTTACGGCCAATTCTTCCAAAGCCGTTAATTGCTACGTTTACCATACTCTTATCTCCTTTTTATACGTATCGTTAACAGTATAGTTATAAATCAAACACGCATGACACGCAAGCAATTTAATTATTTCTTAATTATTCAAATATTGCGCGAACATAATAATTATCGTCTTGCAAAAGTGCTTTTTTAATTATAAACAAATCATCATCAATAGGAATAATATTCAATAATTTTGCACATTTTTCCCTTATAGTATATTCGGGCAGAATTGAACATTTTTTAATAATTTCTTTTAACTTATTTATATCAACATATGAATAAAATTTTATTAAAGCCTCAAGACACCAGTATATTTTAAAAATTTGTTTATTAATTTTATATTTTTTATCTTTGAATGTAAATTTTGAAATTTCCTCAAGAGCCTGTTTTATAATTTTAATTAATTCAAAAGCATAAAACTTAGCAAAATCTTGATTATCTATAAGATTAACAGAAGACATAATAGCTAACCTGCAAACATTTCCGTCAATATCAATTGTTGCATCAGAAAATATCTGATAAATTGATTTATCCTGAAAATATTGCGGTGATTTCTTGGTAATTTCCGATATTTTTAAAGCGACAGCCTCTCTGATTTTTCCGTCCACGCCGGTCAAATTTGACATTAAAATAGCGGCTTCATCGGAGGATTTAACATTATCAAGCGTTAATGCAGCAAACTGACGTTCAATAACAGAGCCTTCTTTTAAAAATTTAATAAGACTTTCATGAGAAAAATCAGATTCAATAAGTTTAAGTGCCAAATTATAATTTTCATTCATTTTTTGCATAAAAGAATTATAACATAATCAAATCGTCCTAATACACAAAAATATAGTATTTTTGTACGATAAAAATATCTGCATGCAACTTTATACTATAAAAAAAGGGGAGGTAAAAATGGGACTTCTAAATATGTTCAAGGAAATTTTGTCCATAAAGAATGAAAATACAATGCGTGTTGGTTTATCGAGTTTTAAGACAAATAAAAAAACTATTGAAGATGCAACAGCAGGCATAACATCAATAAGAAATAAAGAAGTAAAACTGTCTGATTTAATGCGCAGAACAAATTTGTACTAATTTAGAAAGAGAGAGAACAAAAGAAAAAGGATTGTCAAAAGACAATCCTTTTTCTTTATTATTATTTGTTCTATTAACCGTTTTGACAATAAGTGAAGCTCTTTTGAACATTTGCATTAATGATACTCTTAACAGATTCAATATCATTTGTTAATGCACTGTATTCTGTTTGTAATTTTTGTTGTTCTGAGTCAAATTTATCTTCTTTACGTTTTATCTTTTTCTTTTCGTATTCATACCAAGTTTTAGCCTCTTCCTGAGCGGCTTTATCTTCTTTTTCAACAACAGTTCCTTTTGCAACAGCATCTTTACCATCCAGCATATATGAACCGTTACCGATTTTGTTCATCAGATATTTTGCATCATTTGCATTTTCATCATAAGCCCAGCCAGCTGCAGCCTTTTCAAATATTTGTGTATAGTAAGCTATTTGATTTTTCTCTACATCAGTGAAATCATTGGCTCCTAGCATATCAAGATAATCTTCATATTTTTCTTCAGCTAATTCATAAGCATTTTTCCATTCTTCAGCTGTCCAACCTTGCTTATTTGTATTTGCAGTTTCTTTTTTAAGTGTCAAAGACTCACTTGTAGATCCAGTTTGATTGTTTATAACTTGTAAGCTCTTATAAATATGCTGATTTACTAGATCCCAACTTACAACACGTTGGTCATAGCTATTAGAACTGCCAGAATGTTCGTGGCATATTGCTTCTTGTTTTTTATGAGCTTCTTTGTTATCACCTGCATCTATACAAGTATTGTACTGATCTTTTGTTTTCTGTATAGCGTAATCAATTTGTGAGTTCAAAGATGAACCTTTTGAAGGGTCTACTCCAAGAAGAGTTTTTATTTGAGCCTTCATAGCATCAATATAGTCCTGTACAACTTTAACGGCACCAGCATCTGTATCATCAAGATTAGTAGAAGAACCCGTCTTAAGTTGTGAGTTCTGCACTTTATTCAAAGCTTCCTCTAACGATGTAAAATTTTGATAAGTTACGTCAGTAGTCTTAACATCACTACTTGGCTCTTTACCATAAGCTTCATTAAAAGAAACTTCGCTACTTCCATCTTTTGTTTTAACCTTATACTTGCTGGCATCATTTAAAAATTCTGCCATAGACACTGGCAACTCACCACTATATTTACTCATATCTATGTCTGTCATAGTTTGTATAAATGTTTTTACATCGACACCAAAATCAGATCCTGTTCCGGAAGTTTTATCTCCTTTAATTTTTAAAGCAGCGTAAAAGTTTGAATCCAAAACCATCTTACCAGAGCTGTTCGTAACAATTGTAGGTTTTCCTGTTGCCGCAGCTCCAGCACCCATTAAGTTTGAATATGACAAATCTTCACCATCTGCCATTTCATAGACCTTCGCATTACACATTTGGTTATATTTTGCATAAATATCATCTTCGTCATTTGCTAAACGAATACGGTCATTTGATATCTTTTGCATCTTAAACGATACATCGTTTTGACGACTTGTGATAAATAGTAATCTACATTGTGATGCTGCTAAACCCATAAACGGCTCCTTTATACTTTCTGTTAATATCTTTCAAATAATGTTGTAAGCACTCAAGATTTTAAGAATTTATATATGTTTCTATAATATCTCCGTGTTACATGAATATAAACGCTTTTCAAGCGAAAAAATTGCGTTTTCATGTATAAATGTTAGCATAAAAATTTACATTTGTTAACATATTTTTACAGAAATATAAATTTTTGTTGATGTTTTATTAAAAACATATCTGATTAAATCTTTACTTGTATAATTAAGTTTTACGAGTAAAATTATTCTATGGAAACAAATGATTTCAATTCAAAGAAAATAGCCGTCGTTTTTAACGAATCCGTTAAAAATCCGTATCCTGTTTTACAAAGTCTTGAGCAAGAGCTTATAGACAGAGGTGCAAATCCTGAGGTTTTAGAAATAAAAGAATTAAAATACGGATTTGATTTCGTATTTGCGGTTGGCGGAGACGGAACTATTTTGCACGTTGCAAAATTCTTTGCAATGTCTCAAACACCTGTTCTTGGTATTAACCTCGGCAGGCTTGGTTTTTTATCACAGGTTAATGCCGAAAATATCAAATATGCAGTCGAATGTATTTATGAAAATAACTTTCATATAGAAAAAAGAATGATGTTAAAATCTGACAAATACAATGCTTTGAATGATTTTGTAATCAAAAGCGTTTCAAAAACACGCTCCGCAAAATTCGTATTAAAAATTAACGATAAATTTGTATGCGACTACATAGCAGACGGTTTAATAGTTTCAACGCCAACAGGTTCAACAGCATACGGGCTATCCGCAGGAGGTCCTGTTTTACACCCTAATCTTGAGGCCTTCGTTTTAGTTCCGATTTGCCCGCACACGCTTAATGCAAGACCTATTGTTGTGCCTTCAAGTGAAAAAATATCTATCACATCATTTGAAGATGATGTAAGCGAATTTAGTATGATTATTGACGGCGCAGAGACAATTGAAACTGATAAAAATATTACAATAGAAAAATCAGACTATTCCGCATCATTAGCATTGCTTAAAAATGACGAATTTTATTCTGTCTTAAGAAACAAATTTAATTGGGGAGTTGCACCTAAAAGCTTATGATTAAATCAATAAATATCAAAAATTATATATTGATAGATGAACTTACACTTGATTTTTCTCAAGGTCTGAATGTTATAACAGGCGAGACAGGTGCAGGAAAAAGTATTTTAATCAATGCAATTGACATAGCTTTCGGAGCCAAAGTTTCGTCTGATGTAATAAAAAACGGTAAAGAAAAAGCTTCAATTGAATTGGTTATAGAATCAAAAAACAAAAACCTGCAAGAATTTTTCAATAAAAATGGCATTGACGCGGAAGATGAAATTATTATATCAAGAGAAATTTTGCAAAATTCTTCGCGCATAAGAATAAACGGAGTTCTTGTAAACCAAGCGGTAATAAAAGAATTAAAAGAAATTTTACTTGATATTCACTCTCAACACCAAACATACGCATTTCTTCAGCCAAAATCTCATATTATATTACTTGATAACTACGCAAAAGAAAATTACGGAGAGAAACTTAAAAACTATCAAGAGAAATTCAAAGAATATCAAAATCTGACAAAACAACTCGAAATTGCACAAAATGCACTAAATACAACAGAAGCTCAAATTGAATTTTTAAAATTTCAAATAAATGAAATTGAAGAAGCAAAAATAGAAGACACAAAAGAAGAAGATAACCTAAAAAATGAGCTAAAAATTCTTGATAATGCGGAAAAGCTCAAAGAATTAACATATCATGCCTATCAGGCAATAAACGGCGACGAGAACTCAGTTATTGATGTTTTGCTGCAAATAAAATCCGATATCTCAAGAGCCTCTGGCATGGATAATTCGCTTGAAAATTTTGAAACACAAGCAATAGAATTAACAGAAATTGCAAGAGACTTGGCAGCTAACTTAAGAGATTACTCACAGACAATAACCGCAGATTCTTACAGACTAAACGAAATTCAAGAACGTTTATATATATTTGAAAAACTGAAACGTAAATACGGCTCATCACTGGAAGAAATTTTAAATACTTATGATAAGTTATCTAAAGAACTGGAAAATATAGAATACTCCGAAAAAAATATTAAAGAACTTCAAATTAAAATAAATAAAATACTTGAGGAATTAAATGACTTAGCTCAAGAGATTTCTGACAGCAGAAAAAATTATGCACAAGTTCTTTCAAGCTTAATTACAGACGAATTGGAAAAATTGGAGCTTGCAAAATCAAGATTTGAAATAAGAATATCACCGACAGAACTTGGAACAAACGGAATTGATAATGTAGAATTTTATATTTCTACAAATGTATCACAAGATTTATCCCCGCTTGCAAAAACAGCCTCAGGTGGAGAAATATCAAGAGTAATGCTTGCAATAAAAACTATCTTTGCGAAATCTGATGAAATAGATACTGTTATTTTTGATGAAATAGATACGGGTATTTCAGGAAAAGCTGCCCAAAGCGTTGCCGATGAAATTGAGCAACTCGCAAAATTCAGACAAATTATTCTTATAACTCACCAAGCAATTATCGCTGCAAAAGCGGACAGTCATATTTTGGTAAGCAAAAAACAAAATGAAGAAACTATTGTAAATATAAAAAAATTAAACAACGAAGAAAAAATTCAAGCTATCGCAAGCTTAGCATCAGGTACAGCAACAAGTTCGGCTATGGAGTTTGCAAAATCACTACTAAAAGGCAATTAGTCTTAGAACTTTTTACCAATGTTTTTCAGCAAGTATATTTATATACTATATATATAAATTTTATGGAAGACTGATGAAAAAGATAATAACTCTGCTGGTAATAATTTTTGTTTTAAACACACCCGTCTATTGTGCCTGCTCAATAACAGGCGGAGCATGCGCAATAGAAGACATAAATCCTAAATTAAAAAAGCAAAATAGCAAAAAAAAATCAAAAACAATAAAAAAACAAAAAAAATCATTATCGATTTTTAAAACGTCAAAACAACAAAAAAGCGGTAAATAAACCGCTTTTTGTAATTTATTTATATCATTCTTTATTAGCCTAAAACTTTTTGCAATTGTTTATCAGCTTGAGCTCTTACAGAAGCATCAGAATCTTGTGAAGCAACTTGTAAAAGAGCAGATAAATTATCCTTATGCTCAGGTCTGTTAACGTAACCTAAGGATGCTACGGCAGCTTCTCTTACGCTTGCATTAGGGTTTGTTGCCAAGTTTTTAACGATACTTTTAATACCGATTAAATCTTCTGTCGGAACTACAACGTTACCTTCTTTTTTAACTTCATCAGAATATAATTTTTGCAAAGTTGCAGTAGTAAACATTGCATACTCTTTGTTTCTGTCAGCTAATTTTTTATCTTCACCTTGTAAAGCTGCTGTATCTTTATCCATTATTGAAGATAAAGTATCAACTACTTTTTTATCTAATAATTCACCAGCTCTTTCCGGAGCATACATTGCAACTTCAGAAATAGCTTCCATAGCATCTGCTTGTTCTTCATAATCAGAGCTATTTAAAATTTCAACCAAACCGTTAATGTCAATAGCATTTTTAACAGGTTCAGGAGCAACTATTTCAGGTTTATTATGTTTAACTTCAACTTTTGGTTGTTCAGTTTTTGGTTCAGGCTTAGCCTCAGGTTTTGTTTCAACTTTTGCGGAATTTTCTTGAGGTTTTGCTTCAGCAGATTTCACACCAACTTGAGCAGCCATAGACTTAGCTACATCGGCAGCATTTTGTCCAGCTTGATAAACTGAAACTTGAGGTACATTATACAACACACCATTATTTGCACTATTTTGAGCTGCAGGAGTAAAATCGATGTTAATAGTAATTGGCATTGGCATACCTTGTTGAGCCATTGGAGCCATAGGAACCATTCTAATCGGACACATCATGTTATTTGGAGCTAAATTCACAAATTATTCCTTATTTATACACACAATACATGCTCATAAATGTTCCTCAAGATTAAAAATTGACAGTATTATGGATATTTATTAAGAATTTGTTACAATTTTATTTTTAATATTGATAACATCAATGCCGTTAAATTCAAATATAGTCTTAATATTGTTTGGATTATTTGTTCTTTCACGCATAATTAAAGCACCAACAACGGCTTCCATTTGTGACATAGGCATCATATTTGGCGAAATATCCTCAAACTGATATTCCGTTTTAAGAGCATTCTGTAAAAATTTACAATCAGCAGGAGTTCTTTCTTTATAATACGAACTCAAACTTAGCTTCTGACGTGTTAAATATAATTCAAAACGACATAAATCTATTCCGTTGTCTTTGAGAGATTTATAATATTCACACCCTCTTGTTGAATATCTTTGAGTCCAGTTATCGCGGTTTAAAAAGTTTTTATTTGTTCTCACCATTTGATAAGGTTTAGAAAGAATACGCCACTTACCTTCAAGCATGGAATTGTCCCATGGTAGCGAAACAGCGACATGACAATATTTTAAAGAAGAATAATTATCCAAGAAAAATTGAATATCCTTCATTGTGTATAATTTATCAATAAGAATAATTTTTCCGAAGCTGTCAATAACTGCGACACCGGTATCAATAGTTGATGCCATAGCCATTGAAATTCCCATAAAGTATTCCATAAATTATTGTCCTACCATATCAAATTGTTTATTTATATCTCTTTGCAAGATTTTGTTATTAGGATTACCTATCCAATTATCATCCTGATTCAGATTTTCTGTATTTTGCTCAGTACCTACCTGTTCATATATTGTTTTGTTTTTAACAGAGATAGTTTTTTCCTTTTCTTCAGGCTGCTTTTGCGCGTTATTATCATTTTCGGCGTCTTCGGATTTTTTATATCTCTTAATTTTTTGCAATTCAGGAGAAGCACTTCTAACTTTGTTAATATTATCCATTCGTTCTTTTTGGAAAGCTTCCTGAGCTTTTTTGGATTGTGTCAAAATACTTGTTGAGGAGTGCTCCAAACCTTTAAATTTATTTTTAAGAACTAATATTTCAACTCTTCTGTTCTTAGCTCTGTTTTCATTAGTATTGTTATCCAAAACAGGTCTTGTATCGCCATAACCTACGGCAGTAAAGATATTAGGCATGAACTTAAATCTTTGAATTAAATATCTTATCACAGAACTTGAACGAGCAGAGGATAATTCCCAATTTGACGGATAAAGGAAACTGTTTATTGGCAAATTATCAGTATGACCTTCTACTCTGATATAGTGAAGAGCAAATTTTTCACCAATTAAAACACCAATATCATCAAGAATTCTCATTGCTTTATCGGTTAAAGTAGCGGAAGCAGAGTAGAATAAGAAATCATTTTTGAAAGAAATCATTAACCCAGCATCAGTAATTTTTGCTTCAACGCCTTCTAAATCACCATTTTCTTTCATTTGATCAACAGCATCTTTAATTTCTTTAAAAGACTGTTCTTCATATTTTTGGCTTACATATTCAAGCATTAAAGGAGCTATAACAGAATCTGCAGCATCAAAATCCAAAATACTTTCTTTAGCATCAAAAACAGATGTAGAGCCTTCTAAAAGACTTGGAGCATTAAATGCTTTTTTCATACCGTCTTCCAATTTACCGAAATCAGAAAGGTCAATTTGGGAAAGAGCATACAAAACAACGAACGTTGCAAATAACAGCGTAATAAAGTCCCCGTACGAAACGAGCCATCTTTCAAGGTTTTCATGTTCTTCAGGAGGTTTTTTCTTTGCCATAATTTGAACCTGCTCTATTCACCTTTAGCGGTTTGAGTTTGCTCAATAATATATGATCTCAGCTTACGTTCAATCAACGCAGGAGATTCACCTGACTGAATAGCCAATATACCTTCAAGCATAACTTCTTTTGCTAAAAATACTTTACCATAATTTAATTTAATACGTGTACCTAACGGAATCAAAAGTAAGTTTGCAGCAAACAAACCGTAAATTGTAGCAACGAACGCAACTGCGATACCAGCTCCCAATGCAGACGGGTCAGATAAGTTCTGCATAACCTGAATCAACCCCATTACGGCACCGATAATACCCAACGTAGGAGAATAACCACCAGCGGATTCAAAAACTTTAGCAGCTGTGTGAACTTCTATTTCCATTTGACTGATTTGGTTTTCCAGCATAGCTTGAACCAAAGTAGGATCAGCACCATCGGCAACAGCTTCCAAACCTAGAGTTAATAAAGAATCAGATGCAGTTTTTGCTTCTTTTTCAAGAACAATCAAACCTTCTCTTCTAGCTCTTTGTGCAAATTTTACGATTTCCGCAATGACAGCATCCATATCAACAGCAGGCGGAATAAATACGTCTTTAATCAATACAATAGCTTTTTTCAAAACTTTAGGAGGAAAACTCAATATAACAGCACCACCCGTTCCGCCAAATACAATAAACGCAGCAGTAATTTGTAACAGCTGTCCTAAATTACCACCTTCCATTGCTTGACCTACAAGAATGAATGTTATACCAAAAAATAGTCCTACTACTGCAAAAATATCCATGATTTTACTCCATATTCTATTGCATTTATATTAAACTATATTTTTACATGCTATAACTCATGCATATAGTCTATTTTAAAGCTTTATAGGAACTCCTCACGAATAATTGTCATCAATTCAGGTTCACCCTCAGTAGCCAAAACAGTATGTTCAAAGTGAGCTGAAGGTTTTCTGTCAAGAGTTTGGACTGTCCAGCCGTCAGCCAGTGACTCAACTTCATCACAGCCCAAATTTATCATTGGCTCAATGGCAATTACATAGCCTGATTTTATTAAAGTTTTATCTCCTACACTGTAATTATACAAAAACGGATCTTCATGCATAACATGTCCGACACCATGACCGCCATATTGCCTTACTATACCGCAGTTTTCACGATTTGCAACAGCTTCAATTGCCTTTGAAATATCATCAAGAACATTTCCTGCTCTCATTTTACTAATTCCTGCATATAAAGACTCTTCCGTAACTTTTAATAATTTTTGTAATTCATCGGAAATTTTTCCGACAGGATAAGTCCAAGCGCTGTCACCAACCATGCCGCCATACGTAGCACCGACATCAACACTTATAATGTCACCTTCTTTCAATATAACATCCTTTGACGGAATACCATGTACAACATTTTCGTTAATTGAAGTACAAATACTTGCAGGGAAACCGTTATAACCCAAAAAAGTAGGCACAGCCTTATGTGATTTAATTACATCCATTGCAATATCGTCCAAGTCTTTTGTGCTTAACCCCGGACGGATATTTTCTTTCATTGCCTTATGAACAAGAGCAACAATATGTCCCGCATGCTTCATTCTTTTTATTTCTTCTCTGGATTTTTTATTTATCATTTTAATCATCTTTCCAACAAAAAAGAGCCTTTAAGACTCCTTTTTGTTACTAATCGTTAACAGCCTTTAAAAGTCTTTCCCAAACTTCGTCAATTGTACCGTTAGCATCAATCTTTCTTAAAACACCTTTATTTTCATAATATTCTGTTAAAGGGGCTGTTTCATTGTAATAAGTTTCAAATCTTGCTCTTGCAATTTCTTCTGTATCATCTTTTCTTTGAGTCAATTCTTCACCGCATTTATCACAATGAACACCGTCACTTGGAGCTTTAAACTTCATATTATAAATTTCGCCGCATTTAGGGCAAGATTTTCTGTTTACAATTCTTTCGATTAAAAGTTCAGTATCAATATCAAAATAAACAGCTCTAAACTCTGAATCTCCATTATCAACTTCTTTGTTAATTTCTTCAAGCATACCTGCTTGTTCAACACTTCTTGGAAATCCGTCCAAAACATATCCGTTTGCACAATCTGCTTCTGAAAGTCTGCGTTTAATAATAGCAGCAACAACTTCAACAGGTACTAATTGACCTTTTGACATGTATCCTTCTGCAGTAATTCCCTCCGGAGTCTTGTTTTTTACCGCTGCTCTTAAGAGTGAGCCTGTATCAACATGAGGATATTTCAAGTATTCTGCTAATTTACTTGTTTGTGTGCCCTTACCGCAAGCAGGCGGTCCTAAAAATATCAATTCTTTTTTCATTTGTTCATCCTTTATTTTAAATTGTAACTACTAAGCATCAATATTTGTTGCATAAACTGCGTGAGCCTGAATAAAGTCTCTGCGAGGTTCAACTTTATCACCCATCAATATATCAAATAACTGGTCACAAAGCATTGCATCTTCAAGATTAACCTTCAACAAAGTTCTAGTAGTAGGATCCATTGTTGTTTCCCACAACTGTTGAGGCATCATTTCTCCAAGACCTTTAAATCTTTGGATTTGAAGACCTTTTGAACCTCTATCATCAAGAATCTTATGCAATTGTTCAAACGATTTAACGGCAATTGTTTCGGTATCCGTTTCCAAAAGTAATTCATCTTCTTCTTCAATCAAATACTCTCTTATTAACGGATAAGCAGCTTTTAACCGCTTATACTCATTACTCTTAACAATGCTTGGAGTAATCAATACAAAATCATCATCCGCCAATTCCATTCTTATATTATATTTTGAATTTTCAGCATTATATTTCAACTCAAGCTTATAATTTTTTGCCTCTGAAATATTGTAATTTTCAGCATGGTCAATAAGATAATGGCTTAAGTATTCTAAATGCTCATTCATTTTAGCCTGATCATCAAAATCTGTTTCAGTAATACCAGAACGAACCATACCCCTCAACATAACCGCAGGTATACGACCTAAAATAGGGTTATTGTACGAATTATAATATGCAGACATATTTGATATCAATTTTAATAATTCATCGCCTTGCGCAGATTTTGATTTTGATTTATCTGACAAACAAACAGACTTTATACCGCGTTCTTTAAGCATTTTATCCAAAGCTTTTTCATCAAATAAATATTCGCTTGTTTTGCCTTGCGTAATCTTATAGAGTGGCGGCTGTGCAATATAAACATAGCCTTGTTCGATTAAAGGCTTACAATAACGGAAGAAGAACGTAAGCATTAACGTTCTGATGTGAGCTCCGTCAACATCGGCATCGGTCATGATTATAATTTTGTGGTATCTTAATTTTTCAATATTAACTTCTTCAGGATTTCTGCTGATTGTAACACCAAATGCCTGCACCATAGACTGAATTTCGTTATTAGCATAAATTTTATCCAATCTTGCCTTTTCAACGTTAAGAATTTTACCTCTTAACGGCAAAATAGCTTGGAACATTCTGTTTCTGCCTTGTTTAGCAGAACCGCCTGCAGAATCACCTTCGACAAGAAATATTTCGCATTTTTCAGGTTCTCTGTTTGAACAGTCAGCCAATTTTCCAGGAAGTGTAGAATTTTCAAGAACTGTTTTTCTTCTTGTTAACTCTCTTGCTTTTCTTGCAGCTTCTCTTGCACGTTGAGCCTGTAAAGTTTTTTCAATAACAGTACGAGCAATTTTCGGGTTAAATTCAAGCCATTCTTGAAATTTATCTCTTATTGAGTCTTGAACTGCCCCCATAGCCTCTTGACTGCCTAATTTTTCTTTTGTTTGACCTTCAAATTCAGGATTTGGAAGTTTAACACTTACAATAGCAGTTAAACCTTCTCTTACATCATCACCGGTTAAATTTTGGTCAGAATCCTTAAGGATATTATTTTTTCTTGCATAGTCATTCAAAACACGTGTAATACCGTTTCTGAAACCTGTAAGGTGAGTACCGCCACTGTGAGTATTGATATTGTTAGCAAATGACAAAATGCTCTCATTGTATGCGTCAGTGTATTGCATAGCAACTTCAATACGCATATCATCCACCATTTTGTCAATATAAACAGGTTCTTCAAACAACGGTGTTTTGTTTTTGTTTAGGAATAACACATATTCCGCAATTCCGCCTTCATAGTGAAAAACTTCTTCTTCGTTAGTTTTTCCGTCAATGAAAATAATTTTTAAGCCTTTATTTAAAAATGCCATTTCACGAAGTCTGTTTGCAATAACATCTTTGTCAACTTCAATTGTTTCCTGAAAGATTTCAGGATCAGGCCAAAAACGGGATTTTGTACCTGTTTTATCAGTATCTCTTATTCTTTCAACGGGAGCCGAAGGTTCACCTCTGAAATATTCTTGTTTATAAACCCCACCGTCTCTGGAAACTTCAACAACCATTTTTTCGGAGAGAGCATTAACAACGGAAGCTCCAACACCGTGAAGACCGCCTGAAACTTTATATCCGCCGTCACCGAATTTACCCCCTGCGTGTAAAACTGTATGAACAATTTCCAATGCAGACTTTCCAGAATCAGGTTTTATATCAACAGGAATACCACGACCGTTATCTTCAACGGTAATACTGTGGTCAGTATTTACTTTTACCCTAATTTCCGTACAATATCCCGCTAATGATTCATCAATAGAGTTATCTACAATTTCATATATACAATGGTGTAAACCTCTTTGAGATGTTGAGCCGATATACATACCGGGACGAAGTCTTACAGCTTCCAAACCTTCTAATACACGTATATTGCTGGCATCATAAGTTTGTTGAGGTTCAACGGCAGTACCGCCTTGAATTTCTTCCATTATCATATCCCCCAATAATTATCAATTCCCATATAAATATTATAATACAAACATATAAACTACACATGCTCATGCAAAAATCTTTACCTACTGTAAAGCTTTTTAATAGTTTAATTTTGCCCATTTTTTTGCAGCTGAAGAAAGAACATTTTTTGTTTCCACATTATCAAGTAGTATCATTTGAACTGCAGTATTGATAACGGTATTAACTTCTTTTTGTGATTTTTGAGTTTTCAAAACAGGTTCGATTTTGTATAACTGTTTTGCACTAAAAACTCTCGCTTTTGCAATCAAATCTTTGTCATCGTATTTGTTGTAAAAATCATTTTGTAAAACTTTTTCGTTTGTTGCAAGTATACTCGTCAACTTTGCCAAAGCAAGCTGGTTTTCTTCATTTGTAATATACAATGCAAATTCAAGCGCCGCATCTTGATTTTTCGCTTTTTTAGGAATAACAAAATTCATCATTGAAAAATCGTATTGTCCCAGTTTTCCTGTAACTTGCGGTGCAACATCAGTCTTTTTATATACACTTGGAGCATTTTCTTTAACCATATTCAAAAAATTTGCACCCGCCTGCAATGTAACAATACTTCCTGACATATATTTTTCTAATGCCTCACGATGCGTTTGAGTAACACTTTCTTCAGGAATCAATTTTTGTTTGTATAAATTTCTATAAAAATTAAATATCTCAACAGAATCTTTACTTGCTAATTTGTACGGAGAATTTATGCCTGACTTGTTCAAAATTTTCAACATCGTATCATTTTCCGTAATTGTAGGCATAAATATGTAAGAACCTGTTTTTTCCTTAACATCTTTTGCGTACATACCATAATGTTCATACGTCAAAGGCGGCATTTGAAACCCTGCTTTTGCAAGCAAATCTTTATTATATATCGTAACTGCGGATGTTGCATACCAAGGAACAGCATAAAATTTGCCGTCAACCTCAAGAGATTTTAATAGGTGTTTGTTAAATTGCGCCAATTTTTCTTCGGGAATTTCTTTCAAAGCACCTTTTTGAGCAAGTAAGCCCGAAAAATCAGGATTAAGATTTACAAGCGAAGGCGGATTATTACTCAAAATTGCGGCAAGAGTTCTTTTCTCGCCTTCTGAGAACGGAACATCTACCCATTTTATTTTAATGTCAGGATGCTCGTATTCAAATTTTGCAATTACGTCAGTCATATATGGCGTAAAATCATTCATTTGCAAAGTCCAAAAAACTACTACTTTCTCATCAACAGAATTTTTAGGAGCAATTGAAAAAGAAATAAAAACTACCAATAAAACTACAAATATAGCTGATATACCAATAATAAATTTTTTCATATATAATTTAAACCTTTTGGTGCTACAATTATACCATGAATAATTTATTTACGGAACTCGAAAATAAAAATAAACAAATTCCGCTGGCAGAAATACTTCGTCCGAAAACTTTTGAAGAATACCTCGGACAGTATGAAATTGCAGAAAAAAATTCACCGCTTCATAATTTACTAAATTCAGAAAGATTATTTTCGCTAATTTTATGGGGACCGTCAGGCTGCGGAAAAACAACACTTGCAAGAATAATATCAAATACCGTAAATGCACAGTTCATCGAAATATCTGCCGTAACATCAGGGGTTAAAGACATAAAAGAGGCTGTTGAAAAGGCAAAAGAGGCTTTAAGAAATAATCAGAAAACAATTTTGTTTATTGATGAAATTCACAGGTATTCAAAAACACAGCAAGATGCTCTTTTACCGCACCTTGAAAATGGAACTTTATTTTTAATAGGTTCTACAACTGAAAATCCGTCATTTCAAGTTATACCCGCACTTCTTTCAAGAGTTCAGGTTATAAGATTAGAAAACTTGGACGACGATTCTATTAAAAAAGTTATTGAAAAAGGATTTAATTATTTATCGGAAAATTATCAACCCGCAGAATATTCTGATGAGATTTCAGAATTTATAATAAATTTATCAAGAGGTGATGCAAGATTTGCACTAAACCTTGTTGAAAATGCTTATTTTTCAAGTACGTATTCAAACGGTAAAAGAATACTTGAATTATCAAATTTAGAACGACTTGCACAATCAAGAAAAACAAGATATTCGCAACAAGAACACTACGACTGCGCGTCAGCTTTCCAAAAAAGTTTACGAGGTTCTGATGCCAATGCTGCAATTTACTACTTGGCAAAAATGATAGCATCAGGAGAAGATCCACGATTTATAGCAAGAAGATTGATAGTATGTGCGGCAGAAGATGTAGGTAACGCAAATCCTATGGCTCTATCATTAGCCGTAAGCGCATACCATGCAGTAGAGATTTTGGGATTTCCTGAAGCGCGCATTCCACTTGCGGAAGCTGTAATTTACGTTGCGAACTCGAAAAAATCAAACCAAACCATTTGCGCAATAGATGAAGCTCTTTCCGATATAGAAAACGGCAAAGATTATCCACCACCAATGCACTTAAGAGATGCCCATTACAAAGATGCTGCAAAATATGGCTTTGGTGTAGGTTATATTTATTCTCACAACGCACCCGAACAATATCAGCAATTTATGCCCGACGAATTAACTAATAGAAAATATTTAAAATAAACGTACTATTCTCTATGTTTTATACTATAAATAATTAATGCAGCAAGGACAGATACCCCCAATAAAAAAGCACCTATAAAGCTATCACCTATTAGAAAATACAATATTTTATAACCAAAATCCTCAACAAAACAACTTAATATAATACTTGTAACCAAAAATATAACCAATAAGAATCCTTTTTTAAAGCCATGCTTTTTAAATTCATCATAAATACAGCCTATTATTAAATAACACGCATAAACAATAACCGGTAGAACAAGAATAGCAAAAATAAATTCCAAAGTCGTAAAATGCATAAAATACCTTAAAAATTATGTGTTATACAAGTATAATATAACAAAAAAAAGTTTGCCAGCGGATTTCTGTACGGCATTTATGCCGGATAGCGAGGAAATTGAGCCGACCTGTGCAAAGCACATAGGCGAAACTTTCCGAGCGTGGAAGAAATCCAAGACACAAAAGAAAAAGTTTGCCAAAGTCTATTGGCAAACATTAAATAAACACGAGGATATTAAGAGAGAGAGTATAAAAATCTTGTTTATTATCACT
>CAJOPF010000072.1 GCA_905236205.1 Candidatus Gastranaerophilales bacterium | reverse complement strand
CCGTTTTTTATATGGGTATAAATCTGGGTGCGTTTTTTTCACCTTTGGTTTGCGGTACTTTGGCTCATCTTTACGGGTTTAAATACGGTTTTATGGCGGCAGGAATCGGAATAATTATAGGGTATTTGATTTATAAATTTGGTGAAAAAGAATTTTTAGGTGTAAACGGTTTGTATCCGTACAAAAATGACAGATTTGAGACTGGTAATGAGAGAGATTTGCGTCTCAGAGAAAAAAGAAAAATATGGGTGTTATTTATTTTAATGACATTATAATTTTTTGGTGCTGTTTTGAACAAGCAGGTTGTTCTATGGCTTTATTTGCAGAAAATGAAACAAATCGTTTAATTCAGATTTTTGGTCTGTCTTTCCTTGTGCCGTCACAATACTTTCAATCGTTAAATCCTTTGTTTATAATAACTTTAGCTCCGTTAATGTCTGCATTTTGGGTGTTTTTAAACTCAAAAAAAATGGAACCTAATTCAGTTGAAAAATTTAATTTTGCGCTTTTATTTATAGGATGTTCTTTTTTGATTATGGCTCTTGCTGCGCATTATGCAATCAAAGGTAATGTTTCTCCGTTGTGGCTTATCGGAGCTTTTTTAGCGGCAACAATTGCGGAATTATGTATTTCTCCTATTGGTCTGTCACTTGTAACTAAATTGGCTCCTGCAAAATTCGCATCTTTGCTGATGGGTTGTTGGTTTTTATCAAGTTTTGCGGGGAATTTATCTGCGGGCGTTTTTGCAGGGTATTATGAAAAGATACATCATTCTGTATTCTTTTTAATGTTGGCTGTTGCGGCTTTAATAACAGCTTTAATATTGTTTTTATTAACGCCTGTGTTAAAAAAATGGATAGGCAAATATTAATCACCCATTAAATGGATAAAATATTTTTCAAAAATGTTAATATTAAACTATGTTAACATGCGAAATAGTAGATACAGCTTTGAAAAAAGTCGGGCTTGAACTTATGTTTATGACACCCGAAAAATGTGCCCATGAAGATGGGATTACTGCTGTTGAACTTGCTAAAATAGTGGAATTACCTGTGGATGTCGTCAAAAAGAAGTTGGTTATTTTAAAAGAAAAGGAGATTGCGCAAGTCAAGGGAATTAGTCCGAAATATTGGAAATTTGATGATTATAATTTTCAAAGAATGAATGTTGAAGATGAAGTTTATAAATTGCTGTGCAACTTTGATGATGTGGATTTCGACCGTTATTTTCAATATTAAAGATATTATTATATAATTAGCTTATGTTCAATTATATAAAAGAAAATCGGTTAGAACTTTTTTTTATTTGTGTAATTACTTTTATAGCTTTTGCAATAAGAGTTATTGCGATACAAAATTTTGGTGATTTATGGGTAGATGAGTTATACAGTTTTTATTTCGCTAATAAGGATAATCCTTTAGAAATTGCTAAAACATTATTTAAAGAAGATTTTCATGTGCCGTTATACTTTATTTTGTTGCATTATTGGATGAAGTTATTTGGACAAAATGATTTTGTAATCAGACTTTTAGGGTGTATCATTACAACTCTTTCTTTGCCTGCGGTATTTTATCTTTGCAAAAATTTATTTAATAAACAATGTGCATATTTGTCTGCTTTATTTATAGCAATAAATTCGTTTAATATTCATTATTCTTGTGAATTGAGGTTTTATGGCAGTACGATTTTTTTAGCTGTTTTGTCTGCTTACTTTTTTGTAAAAACATTTGATAAATTTGAAAAAAAATATATTGTCAGTTATATTTTTTCAACGCTGTTACTTTTGTATACCTACAATTTTGCTTTTATGTACGTGTTTTGCCAATTTATTGTAGGTTTATGTTATGTGTTAAAAAATAAAAATTCTATTTATAGTTTAGCCAAAATTTATATAGTAATTTTTGTCTTTTATTTACCTGTAATTTTTTATATACTGCATAGCTTTTTTATGTATAGAACGGCATTATTAAGCTTTTTCAGAGATATTTTTAGCTTTGATTTAATGTTCTTTTATAATTTCTTACTTACTTGTTATTCAAATGTTTTTGACCAGTGGATGAATAACAATATTATGCAAAATGATAAAATTATAAAAATCTTTCTATCACCTTTTGTTTTATTTTTTATGACAATGCCGATTATTTTGGGATTAGCGGGCTTAATACGTGCTTTCAGAGAAAAAAATAAGAATTTTATTTTGTTTTTCACTCCTGCTTTTATTCTTTTTGTTGTACAAATATTGTTTGTATTTGCAAAAATCTTGGCTCTTAATTTGAGATATACCGTTATCCCTGTTACAATTTTTACTGTTGCTGCGGTATATGGCTGGAGTTTATTTAAAAATAAGAAATTATCTTATTCTATTTTTTCTGTTTGGATTTTACTAAATTTATGCACATTATTTTTTGTTAATAATTCTGCAATTAACAGAAATATAGCTTATTCCGGCAATTTGGAGCAGGTTTTAATTTCGGAATTAAAAAGTGATGATTTGATTTTTATACCGAGGTTTTCAAAATTGTACGGTAAGTATATAAAACGAGGTAATGTTATTGATTTCGATACTTATGATGCGTTTTTGCTTGGAACACGAAACGAAGATATTGAATTTATTTTCGGTAAAGATTTATCTCAAAAGCTGAACAGAAAAATGCTTAAAACTTATTTGTACAGCTATATAACAACTGATGCACCGTCTTTAAAATTAGAAGAAAATTTGAAAAATGAATATTTTTCTAAAATGAAAAAAGGGCAAAGATTTGTTATTATTACCGATGAAACAAGTTATATAAATGATTTGGAAAAAATTCAAGATTTTATCAAGCCGATTGATGTATACAGCCGAAGTTCAGTATATTACCCGCTAAGTGCAAAAATTACTTATGACATAATCGGTTGTGCTTTTAAAAATTTTAAAACGCACAAAAATATAAATGTAAATAGTTTTTTCTCTGTGTTAATTTTTGAATAATCTTCTGAATAGCAACTTAAAAGAGTTAATCATAAATTCTTTTACATCTTTGATACTTAATTTTGATTGTCCTTTTACCCTGTCAATGAAATCAATCGGGATTTCGTAAGTTTTTGCCCCATGATGCACACATTCATACAGAATATTCATTTGGAAAGCATATCCGTTAACATCAAGATTATTAAGGTCAATTTTGTTTAAAATATCTGTCCGTATGGCTCTGAAACCCGACGTGCAGTCTTTAACCTGCATTAAGCCAGCAATAAAACGGGCAAATATATTACCGTACTTGCTGTTCATTTTTCTTATTAGTGCCCAGTTTTCGGGTATAGAGCCTCCTTTTATATATCTTGAACCGATTACAAAGTCATACCCCTCATTTATTGGCGGTAAAAGTTCTTTTAATTTTTCAGGTGAATGAGAAAAATCGGAATCCATTTCAACCAAAATATCAGGATTAAGATTTTTTATCGCATATTTGAAACCTGCTTTATATGCGTTACCAAGTCCTCTTGTATCATTTTCAAGAAGATAAATATTGTTATTTGTTTGTTGAAGCCTTTTTACTATTTCCGCAGTTCCGTCAGGAGATTTATCGTCAACAATAAGTGTATTGATATTGAAGTCTTTAATTTCTGCAATAACTTTATAAACAGCATTCAAAAAGTCTTCAATATTTTCTGCTTCGTTATAGGTAGGTAAAACAATTGTAACGTTCATATAAGTTCCTTTAAAAGCAGAGTAACCCGTAAGCCGTGTTCTGTTTTAGATAATCATCTGTCTGGGAATGTGATTACTCACAAACTCTAGCGATTTGTCAGAAGTTGGCGGACAGCCTTTATAACCTTCAATTTAATCTTGCATTCGGTTGGGGTTTACCTTGCCAATAACTCTCGTTATTGCAGGTGAAGCTCTTAACTCACCGTTGCACCATCGCCTGTGATACAAAATCCATCGGCAGTCTAATGCTGATTATTCGTCAGCATATTCATTTCTGTGGCACTTTCCACCGGCTCACGCCGTCCGGAGTTTCTCCGGCAACCTGTCCTTGAATGCACGGACTTTCCTCACATTTCTGCGCGATTATCCGATTACTCTGCTTGTTTATTTTAGCACAAATATTTAAAACAAACATTTAATAAATTTATAAATTCAGTAATTTTAGTGCAATATTTGGATTTTGGTTAGCGGTAGATAATAAAATTGCCGTTGTTTGTTGTAAAATTTCTGACATTACATAGTTACTGCTTTCTTTTGCGAAGTCAGCATCTTTTATCAATGAATTTGCAGAAGTCTTAGTGCTTTTTTGAATTTGTTGATATTCGAGTGTTGATTCAAGTCTGTTTGAAGCAGCTCCAAGCTCTGTTTGTTTTGATTCTAATGTAGATATCAATTTATCAACTTTAGAAAGAGATTTTTTTGCTCCATATTCACTCAAAAGGTTAATATTAAACGCTTTCATATAAAAACCTGTGTCAACCGTAATTGTTGATTCATCGTCGTTATTTATACCAACTTGTAAATTGATAGGGCAAACAGCTGTATCATCGTCAATTACATCTTCTATATTTATATTTGTGCTATTCTTTATTTGTTCTTCCGAAGGGCTGTCTAATCCGTAACCGACAGGCTTCATACTTCCGTTTACCGCAGAGCAGTATTCGTTATATTTAAGAGTTCCGCTGTTGTATACACCAAGAAAAGCTCCTAAAGAATTCGTACCTGACACTACTGCAGTAGTTTTTGAGTTCGAAATGGTTCCGTTGTTAGAATTTGCTCCAACAAGTCCGCCCGTATTACTTACGCCATTGACGTTTCCTGTTGAACTGCAATTATTTACCTCAGCTTGTTCATTATTACCGACAAGTCCGCCTATAACGTTGTTTCCTTTAATGTTTGCATAAGATATACAATTTTCTACTTTTCCGCCGTTAAGGTTTCCGCCGACAAGTCCGCCTACGCCGTTTGTACCTTCAACTGTTGCGTGAGATTTTGAATCTGAAACAGTTCCGTTGTAGTTTTGACCGATAAGACCACCAACGTTTTGGTAGCCTTTAACGTTTGCGTACGATTCACAGTTACTTACGGTTGAATCTTTGTTTTCTGCAATAAGTCCGCCTGTTAATGGCTGATCACTTTTTACCGTAGCATAAGTCGTACAGCCGCTTATCTCTGATCCATTTGAGTTTACTGCAATAAGTCCACCTGTACGAATGCCGCCTTCTATTGTGCCTGATACTTCACAGTCAGAAACCGTTATGTTATCGGCAGTTCCTGAAAGTGCTGCCGTATTTGAACGTCCTGATATGCTTACATTATCAAGTGATAAATTTTTAATGGTTGCATCTTTTGTTCTGCCCAAAAAGCTTTGGTTATCTTCATTTTCTTTGTTTATTTTTAAGTTAGAAATGCTGTAACCGTTGCCGTCCAAGGTTCCGGTAAAGTTATCGGAACCGTTTGCAACTGCTGACCAATTTGAACCTGTTCCGTCTGTTCCTAGGTCATTCAAGTCTATATCTGCAAATAACATTACTTTGCAGTTTGAATCGTTTGCTTTCAGTGCTTCTTTTAATTCTTTAGCCGTTTTTACAATTTTATATCCTTCGGCTATTGCTTGTTCTTCAGTGGTTGGTTTTACATCTTCAGAACCAAGTATTTTTTTACCGTTAAATTCAGTACTTTCTTTAATTCTGTATATTTCTTGGATTAAATTAGAAGCTTCTGTTTGCATTGCATTGCGTTCTTCATCACCGTAAGTTCCGTTTGCAGATTGTTCTGCAAGATCACGAATTCTGTGAAGCATTGAGGATATGTTTTTAATTGAATCATTTGCTGTATCAATCATTGATTGTCCCATTTGCGCATTTGATTGTGCAGCAGTCAAGCTGGATATTTCTTTTTGCAATTCTGTTGTAATTGCGTCTCCAGCCGCATCATCTTTACTTGAATTGATGCGGTTGCCTGTACTCATTCTTTCTAAAGCCTTGTTCATAGCATTTGTATTTTTACTAAGAGCTTTTATACCAATGATAGAAGGCATGTTTGTGTTTACTATTATTGACACAAAGCATCACCTCCTTTTTTAATCGGAATTGCTTCTGCAGCAGGGATACAACTAATACTACATACTAACGCAAAAACGCAGCCTAATATCATTTTAGGTTGCAATGTAAATATATTAAGTTTTAATCTTAAGATTTTTTGCATGTGTGAGCTCTCATAGAGTACGTACGATTAGTTGGGACGACTTGATACTTTTGTTTACCTTTTGGTAAAAGTTGGATTTTATTCTTACTTATATTTACTTCTCTCGAAAGTGTATAGTAATTTTTGTTTTCTTTTATCCTCTAAATAAACGTTTTTTTTATTATTTGTTTATGCGAGAATTAAAGATTTGCCTTTTTAAAGCAGATAAATTTCATCTGAAATAAAAATTTTTAATCCAACAGAAATTTTACCGATTTCGGTTTTTTACTGAACTTTAAGCTAGAATCCTTTCGTAAACAAGTCAATTATCCTTTTGACTTTTTGTTGCATTAGTTGTCCGCTAATACTCATGTGCCACAAGTTTTTTATCAGTAAACTAAAATCTGACGACAGTTTACATTTTGTTACATGTTTAAGTCTGCAAAATTTTAATATAAATCATCAAAATCTTTTGTTTGCAACCTTTTTTCTAATCTTAGCGATTTTAATTCTTCTCTTAAATCTTCTATTTCATCTCTCATCTCATCAATTTCATCATAATAATCATTCATTGTTGTATCGCAAATGTCGGATGCAACGGCTCCTGCAAATAATAATTCCCAAATCATGTTGACCTCCTTTTTTATAAGTGTAAATCAAGGATACGTCAAATACGGGGATATAATAATTATTCTTTTTTAGTATATATTTCGTATAAAACTATGGCAAACGCAATTAACCAACAAGTGCCGCCTGTTAGTAATCCTAAATATGACAAAATTCTAATAACGCGGATTTTATTGGGCGGAAGATATTGATGTTCTGCCATTCTTATAGGGATGTAGAAAAGCCATATTAAAAAAATAAGTGACAGTAATGCGATTATCGCAGTCGGAATAATAAAATATGTCTCAAACATTGTAACACCCTATTTATGATAAACTTCGCCTTTTATAATTTTAAAAGCTCTGTATATCTGTTCGACTAAAATTAAGCGTGCAAAATTGTGCAAGAATGTCATTTTTGAAAGACTCAGTCTGTAATCCGCTCTTTCTGAAACTCTTTGAGATAACCCATGAGACGAGCCAATTACAAATACAAGTTCATTTACTCCTGAATTTATGATTTCATTCATTTGGAGCGCAAAATCTTCTGAGGATAACATTTTTCCGCCAATTTCAAGAGTAATTACAAAAGCGGAAGGTTTTATTAAATCCATTATTTTTTCGGCTTCCAAATCCAATGACCGAGCAATTAAATTTTCGTCTTTTATCTCAACAGGTTTTAATTCGGAAACCTCTATTGTCGCATACGGAGCTATGCGTTTTAAAAATTCGTCGATACCTGTTTTTAAGTAGGGCTCATTTACACGCCCCATTGCTATAACTTTAATTTTCATTTTTTTCTATATAAATAGATTGCGAAGGGAACGCAAAATCTATTCCTTCCTGTCTGAATTGTTTTACTATTTCTTTTATTACATCTTGTCTTACACGTCTGAAATTGGTTAAATCTCCGTAATTTATGTATGCTTCCATGTGGATATCTATTGAACTTGAGTTTAATTTTTCCAAAAATACGAGATTATCGTTTGTTACAACTTCTTCGTTATCTCTGATTACGGATTTGATAATTTCAATGGCTCTGTCTATTTTTTCATCAGGTGTTCCGTATGTTATGCCCACGATTTCAACCATTCTTCTTTTTTTGATAAGTGAGTAATTTATAATAACTGAATTTGCGACAATGTTGTTCGGAATTGTGATAATTGAATTATCTAATGTTTTTATTTTAGTTGAACGAAGGCTGATATCGTTAACAAAGCCTTCTACATCATTGATTTTTACATAATCACCCAAGTCAAAAACTTTGTCATATAAAATTGATACCGAACCAAAAATGTTTGCAATAGATTCTTTTGCTGCAAAGCTGACTGCCATACCAACAATACCGAAGCCTGCCACAAGTGAGGTCATAGAATAGCCATGAGCCTGCATTACGGAAGCGATAATTATAAAAAGCACAATTGCTTTTATAAACTTGTTCAATATTGGGCAGAAACTTAACAGTCTTGCGCTGTTTTCATGCTTTTTAATGATATTATCTCTGATTTTCTTATCAAGGAAATCAATAACTTTTAGCGCCAAAAAAGTTACAAGTATAATTACCGTAAATTCAACAAGAAAGTGAATATGTTTATGAAAAAAACTTATGTCCATATTTTTATGCTAAAACAGACAATATTTTGTGTCAACTAATATGTATTTAGACATAAGATTATTGCATTTTTATTACGATTATAATAAAATATGAGCAAAAAGAGAGTATTCCAAGCATAAAGGAGGCTAAATAATGGAAACTTACGGTATTGAAAAATTAGGAATAATCGATCCTAAAGCAGTTTATCGCAACTTATCTCCAGCTTTATTGACAGAAGCAGCATTGAGAAGAGGCGAAGGTACATTAACAGATACAGGTGCTTTACTTGTTACAACAGGTAAATATACAGGTCGTTCACCACAAGATAAATTTATCGTTGATACAGAAGGTGTTCATGATGAAATCGCTTGGGGTAAAGTAAACAGACCAATCAGCAGAGAAAAATTTAATTCGTTAAAAGGCAAAGTAGCAGCATACTTGCAAGGCAGAGAAGTATTTATCTTTGACGGTTACGCAGGTGCTGACAAAACTTATACTCAAAAATTCAGAGTTATAAATGAATTAGCAAGCCAAAACTTGTTCATTCATCAATTGTTAATCAGACCGACAGCAGAAGAATTAGCTAATTACGGTGAACCTGATTACACAATTCTTTGTGCTCCAGGCTTTAAATGCGACCCTGAAATCGACGGAGTTCACAGTGAAGCCGCAATTATTATTGACTACGAAGCACACATGATTTTGATTTGCGGCTCTCAATATGCAGGTGAAATTAAAAAATCTGTATTCGCTACAATGAACTACATTATGACTAAGAAAAATGTTCTTCCAATGCACTGCTCAGCAAATATGGATCCTGAAACTCAAGAAACAGCAGTATTCTTTGGCTTATCAGGAACAGGTAAAACAACTTTGTCAGCAGACCCTGCTCGTAAGTTAATCGGTGATGACGAACATGGCTGGTCTCCTGACGGTGTATTCAACTTTGAAGGCGGTTGTTATGCAAAATGTATTAACTTATCCGCAGAAAATGAACCTGATATTTACAACGCTATTAAATTCGGTTCATTAGTTGAAAACGTAATCGTTGACCCTGAAACAAGAACTCCTGATTACACAGACGGTTCGTTAACAGAAAATACTCGTGTAGGTTACCCTGTAAACTACATCAACAATGCGCAAATCCCAGGTAAAGGCGGTATTCCAAAAGTTGTTGTCTTCTTAACTGCTGACGCTTTCGGTGTATTACCTCCAATCAGCAGACTTGACAAAAACGCAGCTATGTACCACTTTGTAACAGGTTTTACTTCAAAATTAGCAGGTACAGAACGCGGTGTTACAGAACCACAACCAACATTCTCAACATTGTTCGGTGAACCGTTTATGCCAATGGATGCATCAGTTTACGCAAAAATGTTGGGTGATAAATTAGACCAATACGGCACTAAAGTTTACTTGGTAAACACGGGATGGGCTGGCGGTTCTGCTGCATCAGGAGCTAAACGTATGAAATTAAGCTATACTCGTGCAATGGTTACTGCTGCATTAAACGGTTCGTTTGATAATGTTGAATTTAAACACCACGATGTATTTAATGTAGATTATCCTACTACTTGTCCTAACGTTCCTGATGAAATGCTTGATGCAAGAGGAATGTGGGCAGATAAAGCAGCTTATGATGAACAAGCTAACAAATTGGCTAAGATGTTTGAAGATAATTTTAAAGCAAAATATCCAAACATGCCGGCTGAAATCGTAAATGCAGGTCCTAAATCAAAATGTGAATGTAACGCTTAATCGCATTTGAATAAAAAATAAGGCGGTTTTGTCTTAGACAAAACCGCCTTATTTTGTTAGAATAATTATATGAATGATATTTTCAAAAATAAAAAAGTTAATTTTAAAAAACTTGCTAAATTCGATTTTGTTGAGAATGTCTACAAAACCGAAATAATGAATGGTGATTTCATATTGACCGTAAAAATTGACGATAAAGGTGATGTTTCTACGGAGCTTGTAGAAAAAGACAGCGGCGAAATCTATACCTTACATTTGGTTGAATATGTGCAAGGCTCTTTTGTCGGGCAGATTAAAGAGGAATATGAAAAAGTATTATCAACTATTGCCGAAAAATGTTTTGACAATGATGTTTTTAAATATGAATATTCAAAACTTGTTATCAAGTATGCAAAAGAAAAATACGGTGATGATGCAGAATATTTGTGGGAAAAATTTCCTGATAATGCAGTTTGTCGAAGAAAAGATAACAAAAAATGGTATTTTGCAATATTAACTGTAGGAAAAGACAAATTAGGATTTGAAAGTACAGAAAAAGTTGAAGTTATAGATTTACGAGTGAGAACAGAAGAAATCGAAAAACTTATTGATAACAAAAAATATTTTGCAGGCTATCACATGAACAAAAAACACTGGTTTACTATCATTTTAGATGGTTCTGTGCCAATTGAAGATATTTATAAAAAAATTGATATTAGTTATCAACTGGCATTAAAGTAAGCTCTTTAAATTATCCATAATTATATTTATAGTATCTAAAGTGTTTTTATTCGGCTGGGTAAGCAATATTTTTATGTTTTCTTCAAAATTTTTTGGAAGAATTTTGCAATTATTTTTTGCGTACTGAGCTAGTCTTTTTTCTCCCGGATGCAAAAGTTCATTTAGTGCAAAAACCACATCAAAATAACTCGCCAAAAATGCAGAAATCCTATGATTTACGCTAACAATATCATTTCTTTTTAATGCTTTTTTTATTTGTTCATAATAAGATGCGAAAGGTTTTTCTTTCATTAGCATTAAGTTACGTTTAATTATATTTTCTTTAAGTTTTTGAGGGTAATCTGTTTTTATTTTATTTTGTAATTCAGAAAGCCAACTTGTCGGGTCATATTCAATTTTAAAATTATTTAATGTATATAAAAATGCTGTTGTATAACCATTTGAGGGATAGTTTTTAATCCAAACATTCTCAACTATATTTTCAAACCAGTTTACGTTCCAAAACATTACATCAAATTGTTTATTCAAATTATCAACAAAATATTCATCACCTGCTCCAAAATATTCTCCGCCAACTTCATATTTTGAAGATATTTGTTTTATGATGTTTTCACGTTCTACAACAGGAATATCGTTTTCAACAAAAACATAAACATCAATATCAGAATTGTTATCAGAACTATTTGCAGCAGAAGAACCACCTATTGCAATTGCTTTTACTTGTGAAAAATTTTTATATTCTTCTAAAATTTTAATCAACTCTGTTTCCATTTTTATCCTTAATATTTAATCAAATCTTTTATGACTTCGCCTGCAATAATAAGTCCTGCAACAGACGGCACAAACGCATTACTTCCCGGGGTTGAGCGCTTGTTTGCGTTCTCTTCTTCGCAGATAGCAGGTTTTAGCGGAATTTCTTTTGAATAAACTACTTTAACTCCACTTATTTTTCTTTTTTTTAATTCTTGTCTTATCACTTTTGCCAATGGACAAACAGAAGTCTTTGAAATATCCGCAACTTCAAACATTTCGGGGTGCATTTTGTTTCCTGCCCCCATTGATGATATTACAGGAACATTAGCTTTTTTTGATCGTTCAATAATTTCTAATTTTCCAACTACTGTATCAATTGCATCTACTACGTAATCATATTTTGTAAAATCAAACTCGTCCGCATTTTCACGTGTATAAAATATTTTTAATGCATTTACAACAGCGTTTGGGTTTATATCTAAAATTCTTTCTTTTGCAACATCTGCTTTGTATTTGCCAAGTGAGGAATGTGTTGCAATAATTTGACGATTTATATTTGTGATGTTAACTGTATCATTGTCAATTAAGTCAAGCTGTCCCACGCCGCTTCTTGCAAGAGCCTCTGCAACGTATCCGCCTACACCGCCGACACCGAAAACTGCAACTTTTGATTTTGCAAGCTTTTCAATGTTTTCGTTTCCGATTAAAAGTTCTAATCTTGAAAATTCAT
>CAJOPF010000071.1 GCA_905236205.1 Candidatus Gastranaerophilales bacterium | reverse complement strand
TACTATCAACATTAAAATATTTCAGAGATGAATATATTGCTCACATAAGAGATAAAAAATGTCCTGCAGGTGTTTGTACGGCACTTAAGACAATCAAAATTCAGGAAGATAAATGTAAAGGTTGTACAAAATGTGCAAGAACTTGCCCTGTTGGCGCAATTTCAGGTACAGTTAAAGAACCTCATCACATTGATCAATCAAAATGTATTAAATGTGAAGCTTGTTTATCAAATTGTCCGTTCAAGGCAATTGTTAAAGAGTAACGCACTAAGTATCTTTAAATGAAAGGAATAAATAAAATGTCAGAAGATAAAAAAACATTATTTATAGAAGGCAAAGAGGTAGAATTTACCGATGAGCCAAATCTTTTGGAGGTTATCAGAAAAGCAGGCTTGAACGTACCTACTTTCTGTTATCGTCCTGACTTGACACAATTCGGCGCTTGCCGTATGTGTGTTGTAGAAGTTGAATATCCAAACGGCAGAGTTATAGTAAATTCATCTTGTACAATGCCTCCTGAAGCAGGTATAAAAGTAAGTATCAATTCAAAAAGAGTAAGAAAAATCAGAAAAACTGTTTTGGAATTATTACTTACAAACCATGACAGAGAATGTACAACTTGTAACAAATCTGGTAATTGTGAATTACAAAAATATTCTGAAGAATATGGCGTAAGAAAAATCAAATATCCGGCATTAACTCAAGAAGAAATGATGGAAATTGATGACAGAAACCCTTCAATTGTACGTGATCCTAACAAATGTATTTTATGCGGTGCTTGCGTTAGAGCATGTAGCGAATTCCAAGGTCATTCGGTATTAGGTTTTGCAAACAGAGGTTCGAGAACTGTTGTTCAACCAATGAACGGCAGAGATTTAGCAGCTGTTGATTGTGTATTCTGCGGTCAATGTCAAGCTGTTTGTCCGACAGGTGCATTAACTATAAAATCAAATGTTGACGAAGTTTGGGATGAAATTAACAACAAAGAAAAGAAAGTTGTTGTTCAAATAGCTCCGTCAGTTCGTGTTGCAATTGGTGAAATGTTTGGATTAAAACCGGGTGAAAATACAATTGGTAAAATTTATGCAGCATTAAGAAGAATCGGCTTTGATTTAATCTTTGATACAAACTTCTCTGCTGACTTAACAATTACTGAAGAAGCAACTGAATTTGTTGACAGAGTTACAAACAACGGTGTGTTGCCAATGTTTACATCATGCTGTCCTGCTTGGATTAGATACATGGAAACTCAACACCCTGATATGTTAGCTCATTTATCATCATGTAAATCCCCTCAAGGTATGTTATCACCTGTTCTAAAAGAATTGTTGCCAAAATACCAAGAAGGATATACAAAAGAGAATATTGTCGTTGTTTCAATTATGCCATGTACAGCTAAAAAATATGAGGCAAAACGCGGTCAATTGAGACGTGACGGTAAATTTGAAACCGATTATGTATTAACAACTCAAGAATTTGGCAGAATGATTAAAGAAGCAGGTATCGACTTTAATTCATTAGAAGATGAAAAAGCTGATTCACCATTTGGCGGATATACAGGTGCCGGTACAATCTTCGGTGCATCAGGCGGTGTTGCTGAGGCTGCAGCAAGAACAGCATACTACTATATCACAGGTGAAAATGTTACTAATAATGATATTAAAGAGTTCCGCGGTGTTGATAAAAATTCACGTTCAAAAACAATAGAATTGGACATCAAAGGTAAAAAAGTTGTTATTAGGGTTGTTTCAACTTTGAAACAAGCTGAAAAAGCACTTCAAGAAATCAAAGACGGAACTGCAAACTTCCAATTACTTGAAGTTATGGCATGCCCTGGCGGATGTATTAACGGCGGCGGTCAACCAAGAAGCTGTGATGATATCACAGTTAAAGAAAAACGTGCAGAAGGTCTTTATACAGAAGACAAAAATCTTGAATTAAGACGTTCGCATGAAAACCCTGATATTATCAGAATATATAAAGATGATTTGGAAAAACCTGGTTCACATAAAGCTCATGAATTGTTACATACAACTTATGCCGATATGAGAACAGGTTCTTACAAAGACCTTAAATAATAAAATAAACCAGAGCTGCCCGATAACATATCGGGCAGCTTTTTTATGCCATTCTTTAAAAGTTTTAAAAACTTATTGACAACAGTTTTTGATATAATACAATATTAGCATAGCTTAGTATACAATAAGTTAGTTTAGTAATAAGTAGAAAGAAAAAAGGAGACCACTAATGGCACGCGAAAAGTACGAAAGAACCAAACCGCACGTTAACGTT
>CAJOPF010000070.1 GCA_905236205.1 Candidatus Gastranaerophilales bacterium | reverse complement strand
GTATGGAAGTTTTTAAGAATATAAAATTAGATAAATAGAAAGGTATAGAAAAATGGCAGTACCAAAGAAAAGAACAGGTGCAAGAAAACAAGCAACAAGACGTTCACACTGGAAAGCACTAAAACCCGCAACAACTAAATGTTCACATTGCGGAGCAACTGTTTTAGCTCATACTGTATGCACAGAGTGCGGTTACTACAAAGGAAAAGCAGTAAGTATCAAATCTCCTGATTATGTATCAGAAGAAGTAAAACATGCTAAGAAATCTACAGCTAAAAAATCTGCAAAAAAAGCTGAAACTAAAAAAGCGGAAGCTCCTGCAGAAGAAACAAAAATAGAAGAAACTGTATCAGAAGAAACAAAAACTGAAGAAGTAAAAGCAGAAACAGAAGCTGAAGAAAAATCAGAAGAATAAAAAACACATCTGAGGGATAGATGACCAGAATAGCGATAGATGCAATGGGTGGTGATCACGCTCCGCACGAGATAGTTGCGGGTGCAGTTTGGGCTGCTTATGAATACAACGTTCCTATTGAATTAGTCGGAAAACGTGATGATATACAACGAGAACTCGACAAAGTTAAAAATGAAGGGTTCTTGTCTGATTGCGGTCAAAAAGGAAGCAAAAAGCGTATCAAAATTGATACCTCAAAACTTGATATAATAATAACTCATGCTGATGAAGTTATAGAAATGGGTGAACATCCTGGGCAAGCTCTAAGAAAGAAGAAAAAATCTTCTATTGTGTTGGGTGTAAAAGCTGTTGCAGACGGAAATTCTGATGCAATAGTTGCTGCAGGTTCAACAGGTGCAGCTATGGCTGCAAGTTTGTTTGGAATGGGCAGAATAAAAGGTATTACAAGGCCTGCAATAGCAGTTACTTTGCCGTCATTAAAGAAACCTGTATTGCTTATAGACGGTGGTGCAAACAGTGATTGTACACCTGAAATGCTTTATCAATTTGCTATTATGGGGATTGTGTTTTCAAAACACGTTCTTGGTATAAAAGAACCTCGTGTGGGAGTTCTTAATATCGGCGAAGAAGAAACTAAGGGTAATACTCTTGCTCAGGAAGCCCATAAACTTTTGGCGGCAAACAAAGATAAATTTAATTTTATCGGTAATATCGAAGGTAAAGAGTTATTATTGGATTCTTGTGATGTTGTTGTTTGTGACGGTTTCGTCGGAAATGTTGCATTAAAAGTAACTGAGGGTACAGCAACTTTACTTTTAAAACTTATAAAAGAACAGTTCTCAAAATCTGTTTTCGGTGGAGTTGTGGGTTTAGTTGCAAAAGTATTCTTGAATAAAATTTACCCAAAAATCAATTATGAAGAATATGGTGGTATGTTACTTTTAGGTGTAAAAGGAATTACTGTTATCTCTCATGGCAGAAGTAAAGCTTACGCTATAAAAAATGCGGTGAGAGTGGCTAAAGAAGCTGTTGAAACAGGTTTAAACAAAAAAATTGAAGAGTTGATAGGGGAATAATGAAAAAAACAGCATTTATATTTCCGGGACAAGGTTCTCAGTCTGTGGGTATGGGACTTGATTTGTATGAAAATTTTGAAAGTGCAAAAAAAGTTTTTGATACTGCTGACAAAATTTTAGGAAATAATATTTCAAAAATTTGTTTTGAAGGACCTGAAGAAGATTTAAAACAAACGGTAAATACTCAGCCTGCAATTTTAACCACTTCAATTGCAGCATTAGAAGCTTTAAAATCCAAAATTGATATAGAACCTGCATATACAGCTGGGCATAGTTTAGGTGAATATGCCGCTTATTACACAGCAGGAGCGATTACGCTTGAAGATACTCTTAAACTTATTCAAAAAAGAGCAGAGTTAATGTCTCAGACAAAAGGTGGTTCAATGGCTGCAATTTTAAATTCTGACAAAGAAACAATTAAAGAATGTATGCAGCAGGCAGAGGGGTATGTCGCAATAGCAAATTATAATTCTCCAAAACAAATTGTTATAACAGGAGATGATAATGCAGTTAAGCAAACTTGTAATTTACTGAGCGATAGGGGTGTAAAAAGAGTTGTTCCGTTGGCTGTATCAGGAGCGTTTCATTCTGAATTTATGAGGTCTGCGGGTGAAAAATTTGCCGAATTTGTAAAAAATATTGAAACAAAAGAAACAACAATTCCAGTAGTAACAAATGTTGATGCAGAATTTACGACATCAAATTTCAAAGAAAAAATGCCAAAACAAATATATTCATCAGTTTTATGGATGCAGTCCATTGAAAAAATGATAGCAAATGGAGTTGACACGTTTATAGAATTTGGTAACGGTACAGTTTTAGCAGGGTTAAACAGAAAAATTAGTCCTGATATAACAACAATAAATGTTTCAGATAAAGAGACACTTGAAAATGCAGTAAAAATACTAAGTGAGGTTTAAAATGAGTGAAAAATTAGCGTTGGTAACGGGCGGTTCAAGAGGTATAGGCAGAGCATGTGCGTTACGTCTTGCAAAAGAGGGTTTTGATGTAGTTATCAACTACGCAGGGAACGAAGAAGCAGCAAATAAAACTGTTGAAGATATTAAATCATTAGGCGTTCAGGCTGAAGCCTATAAGTTCGATATTTCTGACAATGCTGCAACTATAGAAGCAATAAATAAAATTGTGGAAAAATACGGAAGAATTGATGTGCTCGTAAATAATGCAGGTATAACAAGAGACGGACTGTTTATGCGAATGAGCAAAGAAAATTGGGATGCCGTAATAAATACCAATTTAACAGGAGCATATAATGTAACTCAGCCTGTAATAAAGGTAATGATGAAACAGCGTATCGGTGCAATTGTAAATATGGCAAGCATTGTCGGTGTTTACGGAAATGCAGGTCAAGCAAATTACGCTGCTGCAAAGGCGGGGTTAATTGGTTTTACAAAATCTTTGGCAAAAGAATTGGCATCAAGAAATATCAGAGTTAATGCCGTTGCTCCTGGATTTATTCTGACAGACATGACAAAAGATTTGGATAGTGAAAAAATAGCTGAACATATTCCGTTAAAAAGATTAGGTACAGCAGATGATATTGCCGATGCCGTAGCGTTCCTTGCAGCAGGCACAACTTATGTTACGGGGCAGGTTTTGCAGGTTGACGGAGGACTTACTATTTAAAGATTATTTACAAAATATAAAAAAATTTGCAAAAAAAACTTTATTTGATAAAATATAGTTGAGAAAAACAGACAGTTACAAAAAAAAGGAAGAAAACAATGAGTACATTAGACAAAGTAAAAAAAGTAGTAGTAGATCAATTAAGTGTTGATGAAAGCTTAGTAACACCAGAAGCAAGCTTCACAGGTGATTTAGGCGCTGATTCATTAGATACTGTTGAATTAGTTATGGCTTTTGAAGAAGAATTCGGTTGCGAAATTCCAGATGAAGAAGCTGAAAAAATTCAAACAGTTCAAGATGCAGTTAACTACATCGAAGCTCATTCTTAATCGGGTGATATTTAGTTAAATAAGATTTTATAAAGAGGATATCGCTATTCTACGACATCCTCTTTATTACTGAAAGAGGTATTATTATGGGAAAAAGAAGAGTTGTTATTACAGGCATGGGTGCAATTACACCTTACGGAACAGGTGTTGATAAATTATGGGATGCCGTAAAAAACGGTAAAAGCGGAATAACATTTGTTCATGGTCCAAGAATTGATGAAGAAAAGCAAACGACACATATTTACGGTGTTGTACCAGAATATGATGAAACTCAATACATGGACGTAAAAGAAACGAAACGCCTTGATAATTTTATAAAATATGCCCTTGTTGCAAGTGAAGAAGCTATGCAAGAATCAAAATTAGACATGGCCAAAGAAGATGAATACAGAGTGGGTTGTCTTGTTTCATCTGCAGCAGGCGGTTATAAAACTATTGAAGAAAATCATGAAGTAATGCTTAAACGTGGTTATACAAAATGTTCTCCGTTTACTGTTCCTGCGATGATTGTAAATATGGCAGCAGGAAAAGTTGCTATAAAATACGGATTAAAAGGCGTTAATAAAGCTATTGTTTCTGCATGTGCAACTTCAACCCAATCAATAGGTGATGCGTTAAGAACTATTCAATATGGTGATGCGGATGTTCTTGTTACAGGCGGAACGGAAGCAACTGTTTGTAATATGGGTGTCGGCGGTTTTTCAGCGGCAAGAACTTTATCAAAAAGAAATGACGAACCTACAAAAGCCTCAAGACCTTATGATGTTGACAGAGACGGTTTTATCATGAGTGAAGGAGCAGGAGTTCTTGTTGTAGAAGAATTGGAACATGCTAAAAAACGTGGAGCAAAAATTTTAGCAGAAATCGTAGGATATGGTCAAACATGTGATGCTTATGATATCGTAGCTCCGGATCCGACTGGTACTTCTGCCGCAAAAGCTATGGAAATCGCACTGAACGATGCAGGAATTAAAGCTGATGAAGTCGATTATATAAATACGCATGGTACAAGCACACATGTAGGAGACTTAGGTGAAGCTTTTGCCATAGCAAAAGTTTTTGGCGAAACCGATAAAAATAATCATTTAATGGTAAGTTCAACAAAGAGTATGCATGGGCATTTGCTGGGTGCTGCTGGGGCTGTTGAGGCTATTATTTGTGTTAAGGCTATGGAAGAAGGTATTGTTCCGCCTACAATTAACCTCGACAATCTTGATCCAGAATTGCCAAAATTAAATTATGTCCCTCATAACGCTGTTAAAGCGGATTTGAAATATACAATGTCAAATTCGTTTGGTTTTGGCGGGCATGACGCTTCAATAATATTGAAAAAATACGAAGAATAAATCTTATTAAAAAAAGAGGTCGGTTAAATTTAACCGACCTCTTTTTTTACCAGTTACAAATATTATTCTGGCATAAAACTTTATCTAAATCTTCAATAACATCTTTTCTTGTAAGGTTAAAAGAAAGAGGTGAAATTGATATTTTATTTTGTCTTATTGCGGTAATATCAGTATTATCGTTATCTTTTTCCGTTGAAAGTTTTCCTGCCATCCAGTAATAAACTCTGCCTCTGGGGTCAGTTCGTTTTTCGTAATTATCTGTAAACATTCTTCCGCCCATTTCTGTTACTGAAACACCAGTAATGTCATCTTTTGCAATACCTGGAATATTGATGTTTAAAATAGATTTTTCAGGAAATTTGAATTTGTCTAATTTTGGAATAAGACTGCTTACAAATTCTGCTGAAAATTTTAAATCGTCCAATGTCGGCTTAAATAAATTAAGAGAAACTGCAATACTTGGAATATTCATCATAGCACCTTCAATTGCGCAGCTGACCGTACCTGAATAAATAATATCATGCCCCAAATTTGGTCCATGGTTTATTCCTGAAATAATTAAATCAGGTTTTTCACTTTCAGATAGAATTGCACTTACTCCAATTTTTACACAGTCTCCTGGGGTTCCTGATACAGCCCAAGCTCGTTTTTCACCGTATTTTACTTCAATTTCTTCCGCTCGTAGAGGTGAATTTAGCGTTATGGAATGACCTGCAGCCGAGCGCTCCTGATTAGGTGCAATTATATAAATATTGTAATCCGCCGATAATTCTTCAGATAAAGCCCTTATACCGTTAGCGTGTATTCCGTCATCATTAGATAATAAAATATTCATTTAAAAATCTCTCCTTTTCATAGAGTGACTAAAAAATGAGTTAAAATCAATAGTCAGATGTGATAAATTAGAAAATTTTAACAAAAAGGTTGATTTTTTAGATTTAGCGTTGCATAATTTAATTGTAAAGTTTATATCGCAGGACTCTGCCGAACAAAACGATTGAGTATTGTTTTGTGAGAGGAAAAGCTTGGAAGGCAGCTCCTATTGAGTTCAACAATTAAATAACATCGCGGGGTAGAGCAGCCTGGTAGCTCGTCGGGCTCATAACCCGGAGGTCGTTGGTTCAAATCCAGCCCCCGCAACCATTTTACAAAGTCCCGAAAGGGGCTTTTTATTTTGCTGATATG
>CAJOPF010000069.1 GCA_905236205.1 Candidatus Gastranaerophilales bacterium | reverse complement strand
TAATTAAAAATATCAATGAAATCGCAGAACCATACCAATTTGAAATACTTGCTTTTATATAAAAAACTGTAAGCAAGACAACAACAAACCACCCGCAAATACCAAGGAAATTAAAACTATATTTATTTCTAAATTTATCTAAAATCATAAGTTTATATTACAAAAAGCAAAGGAGAAAAACAATGACACAAACAACTGATTTTGACAACGAAATGAAAGCTCTTGCACAAGGAGTATATAAAGGAAAAGAAAAATTTATTCCAAAAGATTGGATTAAAATAGCAGAAAAAGATAATAAAAAGACAGGTTTTCACGCAGAAGCATTTTTTAAAAACGGAAAAATTGCCATTTCAATACAAGGTTCAGATTTTGAAAATAATGGAAATGATTGGACAGATAATAACATTAAGATGTTTAAAAAAGATTTACCAAATCAGTACGTTGACGCACAGGATTTTTATGAAGAAATTAAAAAAGATTTTCCAAACAAAGAAATTGTATTTACTGGTCATTCACTGGGAGGAAGCTTAGCGCAATTGATGGGTAACAAAACAGGGTGTGAAACTGTAACTTTTAATGCTTATGGAGTGGCGGATTTCACAGATGATAAATACCCTTTAAGACCTTTAAATATAAGAAATTATGGAAATATTCATGATGTAACTTTTAATCTGAATATTGATAACCAATTAGGTGAAACTTATGTTATTCGTGAAAATAATAAAAATGATAATTATTTAGTAAAATCCAAAGATTTAGGTTATGTAGGAGGATTAGATCCTGTAGGACATCATTTTATAGAAACAATGGGAGATTTGGAAGATGCTTCTGAATATAAGCCAAAAACTCTATCTGCAACTATTACTCATGATATTGATTTTAAAGACATTGACCCAAACAGAGTTTTTACAAATGAAGAAATTGGCGAAATGTCTAATGAAGAATATTTAAGGCTGGAAAATTTTATAAATAAGCAGCTTAAAACAGGTAGAGTTATGGCAAAAGCACAAGCGGAAGAAAAACTAAAATCAGGTGATTTAATTTGGGTTGATGATTATGAGAGAACTGACGGAACTCATGTAAGAGGGTATTATAGAACTAAATAAATTTGACAGACCTTTTATAAAAGTTATATACTTTAATAAAGGTCTGTTTCATTATGTCTGATATAGAAAAATACGTTGAATATCTTTTATTTGTAACTCAAAAAATCAACAAATTTTTTGAACATCAAAAACCTTACATAGCGTGTCAAAAAGGGTGCGCAAAATGCTGTAAAAATGCCGAATTTCCTTACAAAAAAGTCGAATTTGATTTACTGATGGAAGGTTTTAAAACCTTAACGGAAGATAAACAAAAAATTATAAGAGAAAACGTTAAAAAATTAAAGGAAGAACAGGCAAAAGCAGAGGGCAGATTTGCTTATACTTGTCCTTTTTTGATTGATGATGTTTGTTCTGTTTATAATTTTAGAGGGATAATATGCCGTTCTTTCGGACTTATGTTTTACAATGAGAATGATACTCCGGGGATTCCTTTTTGTATTTTTGAAGGCTTAAATTATTCGGCTCTTTTAAATAAAGAAACGGGGCGGGTTTCTACGGAAAAATACAAAGAATTGGGCTATGAACAGGAACCGTTAGCTTTTAATGTAAGTCATAGTTTTTTAACAGATGAAGTTCTTGCAAGAGGTTTCGGTTTTACTTTCGGGGTAACAAAACCAATGATAGAATGGTTTGATGAGGATTTTTACAATGTTTGATTTTATAAAACAGGATATTGAAGATGTAATTCTTATAAAGCCAAAAATTTATGGTGATAACAGAGGATTTTTTGTTGAAACCTATAAAAAGTCTGATTTTGCGGCAAACGGGATAAAGGATGACTTTGTGCAGGATAATCATTCAAAATCTACGGCTTGCGTTTTAAGGGGGTTGCATTATCAGAAAAAACCTTACGGTCAGTCAAAGCTTGTAAAATGTGTAAAAGGCAGAGTTTTTGATGTTGCTGTAGATTTAAGAGTAAATTCAAAGAGTTTCGCAAAATATGTAAAACTGGAATTATCTGAAGATAACAAACAAATGCTGTATATCCCGAACGGTTTTGCACATGGATTTGTTGTTTTGTCTGATGTTGCGGAATTGATTTATAAAACAAGCTCAGAATACGCTCCTGACTACGACAGAGGCATTTTATGGAATGATGAAACTGTTAATATAGATTGGGGAATAGATTTTGAACCTGTTTTATCGGAAAAAGATAAATTTCAACCAAGACTGGGAGAAATAAAAAAAGAGGATTTATTTTAATGAAAACAATACTGGTTACAGGCGGAGCAGGATTTATAGGAAGCTGTTTTGTAAGGCATATTTTAAAAAAATACGGTGATTACAGGATTATAAACCTTGATGCTTTGACTTATTGCGGTAATTTATCAAATTTAAAAGATATCGAAAATAATTCAAATTACAAATTTGTTTACGGTAATATTTGTGATAAAGAATTAGTCAGAGCTTTAATAAAAGAATGTGATTATGTCGTTAATTTTGCGGCAGAATCTCATGTTGATAATTCAATTTTGGGCCCAGAAATATTTGTCCAAACTAACGTAAACGGTACACTGAATTTATTGCAGGCATGTAAAGAGGTTGGTATTGAGCGTTATTTACAGGTTTCAACAGATGAAGTTTACGGAACTTTGGGTAAAGAAGGTTATTTCTACGAAACAACTCCGTTGCAGCCAAATTCACCTTATTCCGCTTCAAAAGCAAGTGCGGATTTGCTTACAAGAGCATATTTTGAAACTTACGGTCTGCCTGTTTTGATTACAAGATGTTCCAATAATTACGGACCTTATCAGTATCCTGAAAAACTAATTCCGTTTTTTATAACTAAATTATTGAATAATGAAAAAGTTCCTGTTTATGGTGATGGCTTGAATGTCAGAGATTGGCTGTATGTTTATGACCATTGTGAAGCTATTGATATGGTTTTGCATGGCGGTAAAATCGGTGAAGTCTACAATATTGGCGGGCATAATGAAAAAACTAATATTGAAATTACAAAACTAATCCTTAACTCTATGGGCAAAGATGAAAATTCAATAGAATACGTTAAAGACCGCTTGGGACACGACAGGCGGTATGCAATTTCAAACGATAAAATTACTTCCGAACTCGGCTGGAAACCTTCTATGACTTTTGATGAAGGTATAAAATTGACCATTGACTGGTATTTGAATAATCAGGATTGGATTTCGTCAGTTAAAGCCAAAACAGTCGCAACTGCATAAGTTTTGGCGTGAGACAGTGAAATTTTAATTGTTATATTCGGATATTTTTTTATAATACAGTATGGAGAACCGTTTTCTCGGTTTAAAATTTCGATATCACTGTAATAAACGTCACTAATGCCGAATTGAGAAAGAGCTTTTACAACTGCTTCTTTTGCACAAAATCTTACACACATGTGTGCGGCGGATTGCTTGTCTTTAAAACAATAATCTAATTCTTTTTGTGTAAAAATTTTGCGCAAAAACTTTTCATCTTGCTCAATTGTTTTATTTTCAAATCTTTCAATTTCTTCAATATCAGTGCCAATGGCTAAATTATCAAAATTCATATAAATTTTATAAAATAAAAAGCCAATAATTGCAAGATATTTATTAATTAGACAAATTATAAATATAAAATATAATTGCTTTATGGGTAGTACATGCCTTTCGCCGACACACGAGTACTAAGGTCTTAATCGGAAAGGAGGGCAAAAACTATGGTTGACAAAATAATAATGCTATTACTAACAATAGCAATTGCAGCAATAGCATTAAAAATGTTAATCTCATAGGGTACTAAGCCAAGCCTTAAAGAAGTTGCGTTTCTTTAGGGCTTGCCCCTATGCTTACATTATATCTTATTTTATGATATTTTTCAAGTGCTTGTCTCGCTTCAATACATGTATACTAATTAATTTTAAGGCTCAGTTCCTTTTTATTTAGTATAATAACCCAGTTCATTATAATTCCATTAAATAAAAAATAAATGTCCTACTCGGACGGAGGAAACTTTTGGTGGCAAAAGTTTCACAAAAGCCACGACCCGATTTCCATTCATTAATTTTCACTAAATTCAACCTGAGCAAGCAAACTCACTACGTTCAAACAATGCTTGCTTTGTTACTGTTTCATTAAGTGAAAAATATTCATTCCAATAGGGTCGGATATATAAAAATCGCCCTTTGCGGAATGAGCCATAATTGTTATGTTCTGTGACAATTAGTCCGCATTGTCTGAACAACTACATTTTTATGTGAGTTTGCGGACTCTATACAGAACATTACAGATTATGAGCGAATGGAGTGTAGGGCAGGAGTTTCTTTGCTCCACGTTTCTTTGCGGTCAAAGAAAAGTGGTAATATTTTAGTGGAAATAAGTATACAGTTACCCAATATTATTTAAAATCTAATAAATCTTTTGGCTCAACTCCAATAACATCAGCAATAATTTTTAGCTTAGACAATGTTATATCCGATTTTGCGGTTTCAACCATTGCAACCAATGAACGAGAAATCCCGTCCACATTCAAAAAATCGTCTTGCTTCAACCCTTTTTCTTTTCTAATACGTTTTAAATTTTTTGCAAATTTTTGTAAATATTCTTTGTTCATTATCTACTTTTATAATCTTTTTCTATATCCGTAGTGATGCTTAATTATATTTCTTTAAAGTTCTTTTAAGAAATCTTCTATCTTTTTATCAAAAATTTCAGCGAATTTTAGAGCGTTAACTAATGAAAGATTATGTTTCCCAGCTTCCACGTTACTGATGTATGGACTACTAAACCCAGTTTTTTCAGCAACATCATCTTGTGACATTTTGAATTTATGTCTGTACATTTTTAAATTTAGTCCAAAATTTTCTAAAATCGCTTTTTCATCCATAGTTTAATTTTATATTCTTGACAATAAAAATTCTATAATCTATAATTTAATTAAATATCTTATAGTTTAATTTTAAAATGGAAGCAGAAGAATATTTAATTGAAGAAAAATCACACATATTAGCTTTGAATGAGCTGAATCTGATATTGGGAAATCGCTTAAAGGATAATTATTATGAACTTTTAAACGGCAAGATTAATTCAGATTTTCTTGAGGAGGTTCTTGCGATTAATACAGCTATTAAAGCTGTTATATATTGCATGAGAGTTCAAAGAAAAGAGTGCTATAAACAAATAGATGACAGCTACGATGATGACTTTGAATACAATTAATTTACCTTTACTTTTAAAAAATAATCATTAGATATAAAACATCCGGCAATTTTTTTTATTACGTGTTTTATAAAAAATGAATAAAGAAAGGATGTGTTATGAAGAAATTAGTGTTGTCTTTGGCTGTATGCTTTGTTTTTACGGCTTGTGCCTTTGCCGAAGATACAGAATACAATTATCAAAATCGCATGCCGTTTTATGGTAATTATAATCAATATGGCGGTAAAGTTATTGAAATGTATGGAAATCGACCTCCTATGCATTATGGAATGATGCCACCAAAGCATATGTACGGTTCAAGTGTTCAGGCAATGCAGGGAGATAATCCTCCAAGAATGTACGTAAAAAGACCTCCTATGCATTACGGAATGATGCCGCCAAAGGATATGTATGGTTCAGTTCCGCCTATGTACGGGAGCCGTCCTCCAAAAATGTACGGTAACAGACCACCTATGCACTATGGTGCGATGCCGCCAAGAAATTAAGTATAGTTAATGCTTCAGCATTTATTGGCCTATTGTCGCAATTTAATTTTGCTAAAGAAATATTCTTCTTGTTTGTTCCGTGGTAATCACTGCCACCGCTTATAAGAAGATTATTTCTCTTTGCACAATTTACAAGGAAAATTTCTTCTTGCTCCGAATATCTTGAATAATAACATTCTAAACCTTTTATACCGTACTTTTTCATTGTTTCAAGTTCAGGTAAAAATTCTTCTTCCGTTAAATGAATTTCACCTTCGCCGCCAAGTGGGTGAGCCCAAACAATTACGGCATTAGCAGCGTTTAATGCTTCTACTGCTTCTTTTATGTCAAATCTTGTATTTGGAGTTTTGCAATTGTCAATATATTTTTTCATCGCACTTACTGTATCATCTGCAAGTCCTCTGTTTACAAGGATATTGGCGAAATGAGTTTTTACGACACTTTTTCTTGAATATAACCAAGCAAGTTCATCTTGTGTAAGTTCAATATTCCATTTATCTTTCAGATATTTTACTCTGGTTTCAAGCTTTATTTTGCGTAATTTTTTGCCCTTTTCAATTAAATCCAAAAGTTTTTGATTATTAATATCGCAGTTGTAGCCTAAAATGTGGCATTTTATATCGTCTGCCTGACAGGTCAATTCAACGCCGCGTATGAAATTATTTATATAAAATTCCATTTCTCGGCAACCTTCAACTGTATCGTGGTCAGTTATAGCAAAAATTTCTAGGTTTGTCTCTTTTATTTTTTGCGCAAGTTCCTGAATTGTGTCGCTTCCGTCTGAGCAATTGCTGTGTATATGTAAATCAACTTTAGCCATTGTCCACCGCTTTCAGGGTAACCAAAATATCAGGTTCTATTTGTTCGACAGATTTAATTTTAAAATTTTTACATTCGGCTATATCCGTTATATTTCTCCCGTCGAAGGCACTTTTTGAACTGTTGTCTGCGGTAACCTTCGGGGCTATGAATTGGTAGATTTTATCGACCAAATTGCCGTTAATAAGTGTTCCGTTCAGTGTTCCTCCCGCTTCAACCAAAACAGACATTATGCCTTTTTTAAATAATTTTTCAAACATTTCCTTTAAGTCAATTTTGTTGTTTTCTTCCGAACAAACAATAAATTCAACGTTGTTAGGATATTGCGGAAGCTCCGTTTTTGCCGTTACTATGTATATTTTACCCGTTTTGAAATAATCAAGAGAAAAATCACATTTCAGTCTTCTGTCAATCAAGATTTTTGTTTTACATTCAAATTTAGGGTTATCTGCCAAAACTGTTGATGAAGTCGTTAAAACAGCATCATATTTGTTTCTTAATTCATATCCTTTTTTTCTTGAACTTTCTGATGTTATCCATTTTGAACTGCCTGTTTTTGTGGCTATTTTCCCGTCAAGAGTTGAGGCTGTTTTTAGAGCAACAAAAGTCTTTTTTTCTGTCATATTTTTTATAAAAACTTCGTTTAAATCTTGCGCTTGTTCATTTAAAATGTTTTCAATAACTTCAATCTTATTGTCTTTTAGCTTTTTAACACCGTTTCCTGCTACAATCGGATTAACGTCTTGCATTGCAATAACTACTTTTTTAATACCTCTTTCAATTATTAAATCAACACAAGGCGGGGTTTTGCCAAAATGAGAGCAGGGTTCAAGATTTACAATTAAAGTCCCGCCTAATTCTTCACCGTTTTTTAACTTTAAAAGAGCATCTCGTTCTGCGTGATTATCTCCGTATTTATGATGATATCCTGTTGAGATTATGTTGTTATTTTTGTCCAGTACAACACAGCCGACAAGAGGGTTTGGAGAAACAAGTCCTTGTCCTTTTTGGGCTAATTCTAAACATTGATGCATATATTTTTCATAAGTTTGCATATTTGTATTTTACAATAAATTATGATAAATTAAAACAAAAAGGAGTTTATATGGCGTTTGATTTAACATATTTGGGACATAGTGCATTTGAGATTAAAACAGCAAAACAGGCAATTTTAATTGATCCGTTTTTACAGGCATCACGCAATTATGATTACAGAGATTCAGATATTACGGATATATTTTTAACACATGGACATGGAGACCATTTGGGCAGTGCAATTGATATTTCTATAAATAAAAGAGCTACAATAACAGCTGTTTTTGAGTTGGCTAATTTTTGCGCACAAAAAGGTACAAGAACAAGAGGTGTAAATTTTGGCGGATGGCTTGATTATGAATGGGGCAGAGCAATATTTGTGCCTGCTGTTCACTCAAGTTCTTCTTCTGACGGAATGTATTTAGGTGAACCTGCAGGAATAATATTGGATATAAATGGTGTGAAGTTATATCACGCTGGCGATACATCTTTGTTTTCAGATATGAAAATAATTAAAGAACTGTATAATCCTGATATTGCAATGCTTCCAGTCGGCGGAACATATACAATGGATATGGAACATGCTGCTATTGCTGCAGAATGGTTAAATGCAAAAGTTACGATACCGATTCATTATAATACGTTTGAGCCGATAAGTGTTGATATAAACAGATTTGAGATGAGAATGCAAACACTTAATTTGAATTGTCAAATAATGAATCCTGACGAAGTATTTGCTTTTTAAATCTTAAATACGGGGCGACCTGTGCTTTCGGCAAATAAGATTACTTCATGTGTCGGTATGTCTTGTTTTATTAGTTTATAAAAATCTTTAACCAAAATTATTTGGTTTTGTACGCATTTGAAATCTTTTTCTTTTAAATATTCTTCAAATTTTTCGGAATTTTGAACGTATTTTTTTGATTTTATAAACATTGTAAAATCTTTTTGACGTTTTTGAATTTCGCTTCTTGCAAATCCTAAAATAATATCATAATCAGGCACAAATCCGTTTGAGACTGTTATATCAATTATATAATTGTAATTATCGTAGCTTTTTATTGAGAAAAAAGCGGTTAATGTGTGTAAATTAACATCTTCCAATACATACTTAAATTCTGTACTGTCGGATAAACCAGCAAAAAATCTGTCAGAATATTCATTTTTAGTTTTTAACAATGACGGTTTAAAGTGAGTTATAAGTGAATCATTAAAAAGCATTGCCGCAGCTTGCGCATCAGAATTTCTAAATTTCCTGAAAATGTTTGTTTCTGAAGTTCTGAAATCTATATTATTAACTTTCCAAAGTTCTTCTGAAGCGCATTTTCTGAAACCGCAACCGTCAATGAACAATTTAAGCAGTTCATCATGAGAGTCATCAACTGATGCGATAAACGTTTGAGCCCCTTTTGCACCAAAACGCGAAATTATAAATTCTACAAGATGTTTGCCGATATCGTAGTAATCTTTTTTGAATAACAACTTTGTAATATTTATTTTTTTGGGGTTTCCGCTTGCGGGAATTACCGTAATCATTCCGTGTAAATCTTTATTATCAACAAGAACGTAAGATTCTGCCAAAAATTTTAATTTTAACGGCAGCCAATAGTGAAAAATGTCACAGGATGTGCTAATAAGTTTTTTTACAAATCTTTCCGCTTCATCATTTCCTAAAAAGGATATCATATTTTTTACTTTGTTACGGTCTGATATTCTTAGTTTTCTGATTATTGTCATAACGAAATTATATATTTTTTAAATTATAAATGCAAGTTTGTGGTAAAATCCTAAGTATGAAAGCGGCAATTTTAAAAAAAGGAAAACTTGAAGTAACTGAAATGGAAAAGCCTTCTCTTTCAGAGAAAAAAGGTGCAATAATTAAAATCCATGGATGCGGATTATGCGGTTCTGATATTGTAAAATACAGAGAACATCTTGTAAATGACGGAACTGTTTTGGGTCATGAAATTGTTGGCGAAATTGTTGAAATAAATTCGGAAACAGATTTTAAAGTCGGTGATAAGATTGTTTCTTCACACCACATTCCTTGCTTTGAATGTGTTTATTGCAAAAACAAAAATTATTCAATGTGCAAACATTTTAAATCTACAAATATTTTCCCAGGCGGATTTGCGGAATATATATATTTGTCTGAAGAACATTTGCAAAATGTTGCACATTTGGTTCCGAATAATATGACAGATGAAGAAATAGCCTTTTATGAACCTTTGGGCTGCTGCGTAAGGGCTATAAAAAGATGTGATTTACCTGAAAACTCAAAAGTTCTTGTAATAGGTTTAGGTTCAATCGGATTTTTAATGGCACAAGGACTAAAAGCTTTTGGTATGGATGTTTATGGCTGTGATTTGATAGATGACAGAATTGAACTTGCAAATCATAATGGCGTAAAAGCGTTTAATTCTAAAAATTTGGACGAAACAGTAAAATACATTCAATCTCAAACTTCAGATTTGGGTGTGGATGCCGTATTTATGACTTCAGGTGCGGATGCTGCCATTGAGCCTGCAATAAAAACAGTAAGAAACGGCGGAAAAATCTTAATATTTGCAAGTACTCCAAAAAATTCGGGATATGCAAATAATGAAATTTATTACAGAGAATTAACTGTTTTGGGCAGTTATTCTCCTTCACCAAAAGACCTTGAAGATTCTTACAATTTGCTTAAAGACAGAAAAGTGAATGTTCATGGTATATCAACAATTTTTAACATAAATGATATACAAAAAGCTTTTGATGATACAATATCAAATAAAGTTTACAAAGCATACATAAAAATAGACGGATAAATATGAAAGCAGTTAGATTTTATGCCCCTGGGGACATCAGATATGAAGAAGTTGAAATAACACCGCCCGAAAAAGGTGAAGTTGTTGTTAAAATAAAAGCGGCGTTAACATGCGGTACGGATGTTAAAACTTTCAGACGCGGACATCCCGTATTGATAAAAAAGGTTCCGTCAGGCTTCGGACATGAATTTTCAGGAGTTATAGACCAATTAGGAGAAGGGGTTACTGATTTTAAAGTTGGTGACAGAGTCGTAGCTGCCAATTCTGCCCCATGCGGAGAATGTTTTTTCTGTAAGAAAGAAGAATATAACTTGTGCGAAAATTTAGATTTACTAAATGGGGCTTATGCAGAATATATAACCGTTCCCGCAAGAATTGTAAGTAAAAATATGCTTAAACTACCTGATAATATGAGTTTTGAAAGCGCTGCTTTTTGCGAACCATTGGCAAATGTTGTTCATGGCGCAGCAAGAACAGAGATAAAGGCAGGACAGAGTGTAGGTATTATCGGTATTGGTCCAATCGGTTTGATGTTTGCAAGAGTTGCAAAATTGAATGGTGCAAGAGTAATTGTAGCGGGCAGAAATCCCGTAAAATTAAAACTTGCGGAAGAATTTGCTCATGCTGATGAAATTATTGATTTGGTAAAATATTCAAATCCTGAAAAAATATTTAAAGATTTTTCGGATGAAAACAAAGGACTTGATGTTGCCATAGAGTGTGTAGGCTTGCCTGAAATTTGGGAAAGACTTGTATCTTGTGTTCGCCCTGGTGGAACGGTTCACTTCTTTGGCGGTTGTAAAAGCGGTTCTACTGTATCTTTGGACACCACAAAAATGCACTACGGCGATATAAAATTGATGAGCGTGTTTCATCATACACCGAAGTACTTCCGTGAAGCGTTGGATTTGATTGCATCAGGCAATATTGAAGTAGAAAAACTTATTACTGCTAAACTTGGTTTGCAAGACGTTGAATATGCGATGAATCAACATATTGACGGCAAAGCTATCAAGTTTTTAATTACACCTTAGTTATTTTTTGCAAATTTTTCCAAGATTTTTCCTAAAAATCCTTGAGGTTGCATAAAATCAAGTGTAATTTCAATGTCTTTTGCGTCCTGCCATAGCTTTTTTACGGCATTAGAAGCTTTTTTTACTTCAAAAATGTCTGCTGCGAGCATTTTTTCGTTAAAATCGTTTGACAACATAAAATTTTCTTTCATTAACTTCTTTCAACATGAAAATATCATGATAAAAAGTTAAGAAAATCCTCTGTTTAAACTAAATTATGACACTTTTCCATGCTCTTTGACACATTTTTTTATGTAAAAGGATGTGAAAGGTTTATTGAGGTGTCCGTATAAATTTAATTTTGACATTTTTAAAAGTTTTCCGTCACCGCAGACAACGGTAATCGATTTTTCTTTGTGATTTTTTTCGATTATTTCACCAATTTCTTGTGTTTCGGTATTATTGTCAAGAATTTCTACTGCGTATGGATTTGGGATAAAAAATTTATTTTCATATTCAAAAAAGGTTTTACTCCAAGGGTGGAAAGCTCTTATGTGAGCATAGATTTCTTCCGCAGATTTTTTAAAATCAATCATAACGTCATCGTTTGTGATTTGCGGGTAGTATGTGGCTCTTTCTTCACTTTGGTCAACGGGAATAATAAAATCGTCCGCAAGCATGTTTAAAAGTTCTGTGACGGCAGAACGTGCGGTTAAAACAGTTCTTTCTTTCAGTTCTTTTCCTGTATCATCAGGTTTTATTTCAACTGTTTTTTGCAAAAGTATGGCTCCTGCATCAAATTTTTCGTTCATAAGATGAAAAGTTATGCCGGATTGTTTTTCTTGGTGCCAAATCGTTTGCAGATATGGATTTGGTCCTCTGTATTTAGGCAAAAGTGACGGATGAGCATTTATCATAGCAATCTTTGGTAATTGAACGATATCTTTATTTATTTTTTCTGACCAAGTTCCGACAAGTACTATATCAGGATTAAGGGAAAGTAATTCTTTTTTAAATTCTTCAGAGTTTGCACTTTTGGCTTTTATTTCAGGCAGGCAATAACTTTTTATATAGCTGTATTCTTTTGAAGGCAGGAAAAAATCTTTTATTTTTCGGTATATTGAACACGTTTTAAGTCTTTCATAACGAAATACACCAACAATTTTGCATTTTGCGTCGGTTGCTCCGATTATTAAATTAGAAAGCATATCCCCATGTCCTAAAATTACGACTCTAAACATTTGATGTCCTTTGCAATTTGATTTTTTAAATCTGTCAGTGATTTGAATTTTATTTCATCTCTTATTTTATCCAAAAAATTTATTTTAATATTTTTTTCGTAAATATTTTCATCGAAATTCAAGATATGAACTTCAATTATTTTCTTTTTATCTGTCGTTACTGTCGGATTAGAACCATAATTTACTATGCCCATATATTTTTTATCATCAACATCAACTTCTGCCGCGTAAACACCGTCGGGGATTTTGATTACATTTTCTGGATAGTCAATATTTGCAGTTTTAAAGCCAATAGCTCTTCCTATTTCGTGTCCTTTTTTTACAATTCCTTTTATATAAAATCTGTAACCAAGTAAAAAATTTGCGTATTTTATATCACCTTCTTCAAGTGCCGAACGTATTTTTGAAGAACTTACAACAGTGTTCTCAAATTTTATGGAATCTACCCTGTAATATTCGTAACTGTATTCTTTTTGCATAATATCCAAATAGTCGGCACTTCCTGTTCTGTTATAACCGAAATAGTGGTTATCTCCTGTTATTATTGCTTTTGGATGAAGGTTATCAACAATCATTTTTAAATAATCGGATGCTGGCAGTTTTGATAATTTTTCATCAAAATCAAGAAGATAGAGGTAATCTATTCCTAATTCTTCAAATTTTTTGATTTTTTCTTCATAAGTAAGGATATATTGAGGATTTTTTTTATTTAAAATAACGGCAGGAGCATCTTTAAAAGAAATCAATGCTGTTTTACAATTGTTATCCAACCCGTATTCGGTGCCTGTTCTTATTACAATTCTGTGTCCGAGGTGTAATCCGTCAAAGAATCCCATAATTACAGCCAAATTATCATTATTTACAGAATTTAAGTCATTTAAAATATCCATACAGATATTATATTATAAATTTTATAAAAATATATGCATGACAAAAATTTTTTCATGGTAGAATTAGTTTAAGGAACAAGCTCATGAGAATATTCGAGGTTAAAAATAACCTGGTAAAGATTTTTTATGAAACAAGTGACAACTTGTTTTTATCCGGTTTTGTAATGATAAAAGACAGCCGAGAGTCTTATATAGGACAAATTATGCATCTTGAATCAAGCAAACACGGAAATGTAGCTATTGCCAAAATTATTTTTAATGTTACGGAAGACGGTGTTATTACTACATATTCAGGTACAATACCTGCTATTAACAGTGCGATTACAAATATCAATTCAATAGATTTCTTAAAACTAATTCAAGGTCAAAATCCAATTATAATCGGTGAATTTATAGAAAATGACTTGCTTGTTTCTTTAGATAAAAGTTTGTTGGAAAATAAACTTGTTGTTTGTTCCGAAAATCAGGAAAATTCTGATTTGATGATTAAAACTTTAAACCGTCAGATTAAAAATTACGGCTGTAAAACAATAATTATTGACTTTGACGGAGAAAGTATTTTTGATAAAATTTCACTTGTTATGGGTGATAATTTCAGATTGCCTATAAATAATCAAATAATCGATTTTATTTATGAACATGGCATAGAATATAAAAGTGCAAGAAGTAAAGCTATCTTGCAGGAAACTTTTTTAGAGATAAATTATTATTTATCAAGTCTTGAAGAACCTTACATTCCTGTTAACAAGTTTATTGATATTCTTCAAAAACAATATAACGATTCAAAATTACCCGAACTTGTTCTTTTAAAAAACGTATTGATAAAGTTTAATGATGCAGGCTTGTTTGCACGTAATATAATGGAATTTAAAAATCTGGTCGACAGTTTGTTAAATAACCAAACGACGGTTATAGATATTTCTCGCGTGGATGATGTTTTCCAACGTGAAGTTATTTTTTACATATATAGTCTTTTAAAAGAATTATCAGACGAATATTATGTATTCATAAAGCTTTCAAACGGAAATTCCGATAAAAAACTCTTAAAACAAATATTTTCTTGCAAAAATGCATATACGGTAACAACTTGTTCCTATTCTTACAAATACCTTACAGAGTTGAAAAAAATAGCAAAAGATTTAATTCTGTTTACACCTCTTATGCAGCAACAGGATTTTGCAAGCTATAATACTTTTTTGACAACGTTAAGTCAAACAGAGTTTGTTGTTTACGGTCAAACAACTCAGTATATGCCGTTAATTGTAAAATTATCGGAACGTGCAAAAATAATGAGTGTAGCTCCGCAAACATCATTAACGAAAGAAGATGCACAACGTATGGTTCAAAATCAGTTGAAAGAACAGCAACAAAGGTATCAGACTGAGAGAGATCAAGCGGAAGCATATCAACAACAGCAGCAAATGACGCAGCAAATGTTTCAACAACAGATGGCACAGATGGTTTATCCTCAAATAATGCCAATGCAAACCGCTCCTCAATTCTTTTATCCTCAGCAACCGCCTGTATACCCTACACCGCAAATGTTTGCACCAAATCCTTACATGAATATGCAAACTCCGTATGCGCAGCCTCAATACGCTCCGCAGCCTCAAACTTATGTCCAACAACCTTTTGCGACTCCGCCGTCACAGCAAGTGCAAAATCAAAATTTCAATCAGGTACAGGCTCCTCAAAAAGCTCCTCAACAAGCTCCTCAAGAAGCGGCACCTCCTGTTTTTAAATCAATAGAACCTCAGGAAATGCCTGTTGAAAATACGGTTGCTCCGCAACCACAATCGGAATTTATTGATGTCGGAGAAATTGAACCGTCTAATCAATTAACAGAACAGGATTTAGACTTAATTCAAGACGTAGATATTTATGAAAATCAAACTCCTGAAATAGTTGAAGAAGTAAGTCCTGTTCAGGAAGAAGATAGTACAGAAGTATATAGTACGGAAGAAGACGCTTCATATTTGGATGAAATACATCCTGATGATGAAGCTGATAACATTCAGCAGGAAAGTGAGCTGAAAGAAGAACCTGAAGAAGATATTAAAACAAAGTATAATATAACAGAAGAAAGTTTAAAAGAACCTGAAACTGTTCCTGTTTATCCTGCAAATACAGGGACTAATAAAGAGTTGAATCTGGAAAAAGGTGATTTCGTTATACATGATACTTTTGGTAACGGTCGTGTTGAAAAGATAATAAATTACGGAAGTAAAAAGCTCTGTTCGGTATATTTTGAAGGTGTCGGAAGAAGGTTATTAGATCCGTCGCTTTCAGAAATTAAGAAAGCTAACTAATATTTGGAATAAAAATGCAAAATCAAACTACAAAAACTGAATTTTATAAAAATATGGCGCGGTTCCTTGAACTTTCAATTTGGTTTTTGTTTGTTAGTTTAATTATATCGTCTGTAATTTTTTATAATTGGTACAGTCATAAAAATTATTGCAGATATCAGGTATTTTTACCTGACGTAGACGGTATTATTGTAGGTTCTCCTGTGCGTATGCTGGGCGTTCAGGTAGGATACGTTAAACATCTTAAACTTGTTAACGATATGGTTTATGTTGATTTAATAATTAACAAAAAAGATATTGAAATACCGAAAGGTTCAAAATTAACGATAGAAATTTCAGGTCTTGGCGGTTCAAGGTCAATTGAAGTGTATGTTCCAAAAGAAAAACAAGAAAGTTTTGCACCTTCTTTAGTTGTTCAGCCTCCAAGAAGACTGAGAGAATCTGTAAGTTTGCTTTATCAAATGTTCAAAAAAATAGGTGATATTATATACAGATGTACTTATTTTAGTGAATCACTTGAGTTTGATAAATTGAAAAAAGTAGAACCAGTAGATACTAAAAGTGATGATAAAGATATTTTAAATGATATAAATGTATGGTTAGATAAACAGAATAGCAGAAAATGAGGTATAAAAATGAACAAAGATTTGGTTAAAGTAATTGAAAATCCTGTAATTTTTCAAAATTTATGTACAATGCGTAATAAAAATACGGACAGTCAGGGTGTTAGAATTGCTACAAGAAAGATAACGAGAGTTCTTTTGTATGAAGCTGCAAAAAACTTGCCGCTTGTAGAAAAGGAAATTGAAACTCCTATTAAAAAAGCAAAATTTAAAACAATAGAAGACGATATAAATATAATTATATCTCCAATTTTGCGTGCAGGTTTAATTTTTACGGATGAAGCAATTGATATTCTTCCTCAGGCTTGTATCAGACATATTGGTATGTATAGAGATGAAAAAACTCTAAAACCCGTATGGTACTATAACAAAGTTCCTATGGAAGCTCCTAATCCAGAAAAATTTTATATATACATTACGGATCCAATGCTTGCAACGGGTAATTCTTTAATTGAAGCAATAAGATTATATGCAGATAAAAATATACCAATATCGCACATAAAATGTATATGTATTATGGCTGCTCCTGATGGTATAGAAAACATACAAAAATCCTTTCCAGGAATTGAAATAATTACAGCAACGATAGATGAAGGTTTAAACGAAAAAGGTTGCATCGTTCCCGGTATGGGTGATGCTGGCGACAGAATTTTTAATACTTAACTAAAAGACACAGCAACAAGTGCGGTATGACATCTCTCTCATGCCGCATTTATTATAGATACAAAATATAATTAGCTAACAATTTTGCGGTAATAAAACAGAAATTACCGCATTATTTATATTAAGATATCTTTCTGCCGCGTCTTGAACGTCTTTTATTGTAATTTTATTTAATATATCAAGATAATTTTCAATGAGAGAAAGGTTATTGCAAACCGTCATGTAATTACCTATTGTATCTCCTATATCTGAAACGGTTTCTGCGTTGCAGGCAAATTGAGATTTGGTTTTTTTTACGGCTTTATTAAATTCATTTTCATTGATTGTTGTTTTTATTTTTTCAATTTCTTGTTTTATTAAATTAACAGCCAAGTCTTTCTTTTCAGGTCTGAAATTTGCTTCGATAAAGAAATTGTTGCCGTCTTTAAATTGGTAATGGTCAGTATCTATTACATTAAAAACAGGTTCTTTGGCTTTTTCAATTAAATTTTGGTATAATCTTGAACTTGCACCGTCTCCCAATATTATATTGATTAAATCTACCAAAATGCTGTCCTTAATATTGCTTGCAGGGCAAGTGATATAACCGAACATTAAAAATCCTGTATTTACGTTTGCTTTGTCTTCCAAATAAATTGTTTGTTCGGTGGGCTTATCAATTTCGTGTTGCGGATTTTGGTAATTTTCTCTGCCTTTCCAGTCAAATTCTTTGCAAACCTTATCAAGAATTTCTTCGTGGTTAAAATCTCCGACAATGATTGTAGTTACGTTATTTGGAGTGTAGTGTGTTTTGTAATATTCCATTATGGCAGATTGCGGAACTTGAGAAATAATTTCAGGAGTTCCAATAACATCACGTTTGTACGGATGTTTTTTATACATATTATGATTAGCCATATTGTAGACTTTAGTCCATGGCTGGTCTTTGCGCATACGAATTTCTTCGATTACAACGTGTCTTTCCCTTTTGTCTTTTACGTTTTCGTCGTTCAAATCAAATTCACTTCCGATTTCTTCTTCGGGCAAAACAGGGTCAAGCATCATATCTGCGTGAAGCTCAATAGCTTCATAAAAATCTTTGTTACCTTCACCTTTTGGCAGTGTTACGTAGTAAAAAGTGTAATCCTTCCATGTTGCGGCATTGACAATAGCACCTTTTGCTTCAAGAGTTCTGTCGAAATAGCCTGCCTTATGTTTGTGAGTTCCTTTAAACATTAAATGTTCCAAAAAATGTGAAATACCGTTATTTTCGTCATTTTCATTTATTGAGCCTGTTCTTACCCATGAGCTTATATTAACCATTCCGCCTTCTTTGTGTGCAAGAACTATTTTATGACCATTTTCACGTTCGTAGATTTCTACGTCTTTTGTTAAATACGGATATTTTACAAGTGTTTTTTTCATTTTATCTTCCTTTTTTCTTAATTATATATTAAAAATATACAGAAATAACTTTTGCAATACAAATTAGTAATGATGTATGTATCATTATGTTTCTTGCCTGATACATTCTGAATCTGAAACTTGCTATATCTTGATTTTTTATGGTTTTCCAATTTTCAAACGGGAAATGCCAGAATTTTTTTGCAGGCACAAATTCCTTGTCGTTATTGAACATTAGCATAGATATTATAAGTTCAATAACAAGAGGAAAAGTAAAAAATGCTATAAAGAAAATACTTTGCAGATATCCGCTCAAAACTCCTGCTGATAATATTCCGTATCCCATTCCGTAAATAATACCAAAGCCTGCAACAGCCTGATTTTTATTTTTAAATCTGTGGCAAAGAGTTTTTTTGTGAGAAGCTTCATCACCGTCAAAATCAAGTAAAGCATTTGTATATAAAAGTCCGATTGTGAACATTACAACAGCTGAGCCGATTATAAAAATTTCATAGTTGAGAGTTTGTGTCATAACCCAGTAAACTCCGCCAAATAAAATCGGACCAAAAGCTAAGCCTACTGCAATTTCTCCGATACCTGCCGTTGACCATTTTGCGTAAGTCAGAACGAATACAGCTCCCAAAAGCGCAAATATAATTACGGGATAACCTGTTTTTAAGAATAAGAAGGCTCCTATTGCCGTTGCAATTGCACAATAAATTATTACAACTCTTAAAACGTCTGATAATGAAGCTTCACCGTTTTTTATGTATTTGCATTTTGCTTTTGTCTGATTTTCCAGTGTTCCAAGCTGTTCAAGCTTTTTAAAATCAACATAATCATCAAATAAGTTTGTTGCCAATTGCCCCAAGCATATTCCGATAAGCGCTAAAATTCCGTAAAATACGTTTCCGCCGTTTGTATAAGCAAAAGTAAACGCAACAAGCCAAGAAAATACAGACATCGGTACCGTAAAAATTCTTGAATTTTCAAGCCAAAACCATATTTTTTTTAAGCACTCAGACATCAAGAATACCCTCAATGCTTTTAACTTCTTCATATAAAGCTCCACCTTCAAGAAGTTCTTCTGCTGACAGACCGAACATTGTTACAAGTTCCAAAACGTTTTCATTACGTTTAAAGCGTTTAACAACCTCTCTTACAGCCTCATCTCTTGTCATAGACTTAATCGGACTGTGTTTGCTCAAATTAAAACTTCTTGCTTTAGCTTTACCCAATTATTTTACCTCCAAAGCCAAAAGTGCCGCACCAATCATTCCTGCATAGTTGCCCGTTGTAGCTTTTAGAACCTTTGTCGGCATCGTTATAATTTCAGCATTTGCTGATTTTTCCAAGTAATCCGTATCAACAAATTCTGCCATTGAACCTGATAAAACAAAGCAATCAGGGTCAAATAAATTTGCAAGTCCTATAATACCCGCCAAAATATCATCCTGCCATCTGTTGAAAACAGCCGTCATTTTTTCATTACCTGCTTTTAAACCGTCAATTACATCGTAAGTTGTTACGTTTTCGTCGTGTAACATTTCTTCTGCCGTTTTCTTTAAACCCGAACCTGAAGCGTATGCCTCGAAACAGTCGTAGCTTCCGCAAGTACAATGTCTGCGTTTGTCGGGGTACATCTTAAAGTGCATTTCACCTGCGGCACCTGATTTTCCTTTTAACATTTTATTATTCACTATTATTCCGCCGCCAACTCCTGTTCCTAAAGTCAGCATTACGGAATTAGGCATATCTTTTGATGCGCCCAAAACGTGTTCAGCCCAAGCTGCGCAGTTTGCGTCGTTTTCAACAAAAACTTTTTTCTTTGAAAGTTTATCAAATTCAATTGTTTTATAACCTTTTACAAGGTTTCCCGTTGAGCCGATAACTTTTGTGTTTTCATTATTTACAGCGCCGGCGGTAGAAAAAGCAATTGCGTCAACTTCGTTTTCATACTTTTCAATTATTGATTTAAAAATATTTTTGATTTCATCTAAATCGTGCGGAGTTGAGTGTTTTTCAACTTCTGTCAGCATTTCGCCTTTTTCATCAATAACGGCATTATAAATTTTTGTACCGCCGACATCAATAGCAAGTGCTTTTTTCATTATTTTTCCTTTCTTGAAACAAATCTTTTTGTGATTAGTTGTGGTCTTGTAATGGCTGAACCGATTACAACGCAGTGAGCGCCTAATGAAAACGCTTTATCAACTTCATCTGGAGACCAAATTCTTCCTTCCAAAACAACAGGTATTTTAACGTTTTTAACGAGTTCTTCCAGCAATTCAAAATCAGGACCGTTGCTTTTTAACGGAGAAAATTGTGTGTATCCTGCAAGAGTCGTGGAAATCATGTCTGCTCCGAGTTTTTCGCAGTTAACACCCTCATCAACTGTTGAAATATCTGCCATAGAAATTCTTTTTTGAATTTTAATCATTTTTATAATTTCTTCAACAGTACAGTTTTCATGCGGTCTTGACGTTCCGTCAAAAGCGATTATATCCGCTCCTGCTCTTATTAGCAAATTAACGTGTTTTAATGACGGAGTTATATATACAATTTCTTTCCAGTTAGGAGGAATAACTTCAGGCTTGGTAAGTCCGATTATTGGAACATTGGTCATTTTTTTTGCGTTGATAACATCTCTTGCGCCCGCAACACGCAAACCGCCTGCTCCTCCGTTAAGAACAGATTTCATCATAGCTGCCATTGCCTCGGCTCTATGCAGAGGTTCACTAGGCATAGCCTGACATGAAACTATAACTTTACCTTTTAATGTTTCTATTATTCCCACATTTGCCTCTTATCTGTAGTTTTGGAATTGCAAAGGATAGTCGTATTTGTCGGCATTTTCCCTCAATAGTGCTATAACAGCCTGCAAATCGTCTTTACTTTTGCCTGTAACACGAACTTGATCACCTTGAATTGAAGCCTGAACTTTTATTTTTGAATCTTTGATGTCAGTGGTGATTTTTTTTGCAAGTTCTTGTGTTAAACCTTTTCTTAAATTATAAACTTGTCTTACAGCTCCGCCAAGTGCATCTTCAACTTTTTGAGCATCTAAAATCTTGATGCTTAAACCTCTTTTTACGAGTTTAGATTGCAATATATCATAGATATTTCTTAGTTTGGTTTCGTCTTCTGTTGTGATAGTAACGCATTTATCAGCTTCTAAAATAATATCTGATTTTGAATTTTTTAAGTCAAAACGTGATGTAATATCTCTTTTTGTTTGGTCAATTGCGTTAACCAACTCCTGTTTATCGTATTCGGATACAATATCAAAACTTGAATCTTTTGCCATATAACCTCCTTTTCCTAAATTGTATCATGGATAATTTATATTTAGCAACGGGATTTAATTATAATTAGGAAAGATATTTTATAAAAACGTAAAAAAATTGACAAAGGTGCTTTGACTTAAATAATTTTTAATTGTATATATAGTTGTCATGCAAATCGTAGAATAATTAGGGAGGAAAAATGGTTGCTACCAAATCTTATAATTTAGGTATAAATCAAAAACAAGATGTTGCGGGAGGGTTAACAATAAACGGTTACGGCTCTGCAACAGCAGCATTAAATGATGCAAGTGCCTTATCTGTCAAAATTTAATGCAATTGTATATAAATTATTCGTAAAAATAATTCTTTAAAACCAATAATTGACATTATATCCGCTATAATATAAAATGTTTCTTAACGAAGGAAATTTTTATGAAATTAAAATTAAAGTTTTTCTGTATTATTTTATTATGCTTTTTTGTTTTTAACACAGCTCTTGCAAAAGAAGAAGAAACTTTATTGGATAAATCTCTTACTCCAGTAGGCTGGGCAATAGGGGCTGCAGTTGCACCTGTTTATGTCGGTTCAGATTATTCTGTCAGATCTGCTGAATGGACTTTGGAACATATTGTAAATCCTGTTGGCAGTGCTGTAATGTGGATGGTTGACAGTGCCGAAGCTGGGGTGGAATTTGGCGCAAAATACACTATTTTGCCTGTAATGCATGGACTATATTGGGGTGTTGATAAAACACTTCAAGGTTTGGATTATGCCGCAGATTATACGATTGTTCCTGTTGCAAAAGGGGTAAATTGGGGCGTTGGTAAGACTTTAGATGGTTTGGACTATGCGGCTGATTATACAATTGTACCTGTTGCAAAGGGAGCTTGGAGGGCAGGAAAATATATTGTAATTCCAATTGAAAAGGGGGCAGGCTTAGGGTTTGATTATATGGTTGTGCCTGTTGCAAAAAGTGTTAAATTTGGTGCTAAATATACGGTTGTACCTGTTGCAAAAGGCACAAAATGGAGTGCTAAGCAGGTTAAAAAGGGTATGGATTGGACATCTGATACCGTTATATATCCTGTGGGATATGGAATAGGTCAAAGTATAGACAGAGTTGTTAATCCGATAAATAAAAGCGTTGTAAAGGCATCAAAACAAATTATTTTGTTTATAAAATAATTACACTGATTACAACTCTTGAATATCTTTTAGAGGTTCTTTTAAAAGTTTGCTCATCATAAAATATATAGGTGATAAAACAATATCTGACATAATATTTAGGGGATTAACCAAACCTGCGATTGCACCTGATTTTGAAGCTCCTTCCATTCCTGTTGAGATAAGAATCATATTGGTTGCATAATATTTCGGGTTAATTATACATTCAGCGGGTGAGAGTGTAACCTTTTTACCGTAATCTTGCATATCTATTTCATTTTGCATTGATTTTGGTAAATTAGTAAGTATTACCGCAACTTCTTTATTATTCGGGAAAAATCTTTTTGAATCAAACTTTGCATCGGTTTTAAGCTCAGAGAGTACAGTTTTATAATTATCTTTGTTTACACTGTCTAAAAGAGTTTTGAAATCAAGGTTATCTTCTTTGTGAAATAAAAATGCTGCGCCGTATACCGTTAATTTATATTCATCAACAGGCTGTTCGCAATCATACATAGCTTCAACAACAGATTTCATTAACTTTTCGTCGATTACTTCCATAAAAAGTCCGTTCCTTGCGTATGTGTAAGCGATTTGATACATTTGTGCATCTGCGTTTGCTTTTTTGAGATTGTTGTTAAGCGTAAGGTCTGAAACTTTTTTTAAATCTTCAATATTATCTTTTTTTATGATTTTGTCTAATATTTTATAATTATCTTTGTTAGTTACTTCAACAGAATTTTTTAAAACTTGTATGTCATCTTCGGATAAGTTTATCAAATCAAATTTTTTCTCAATAGCATCAATTGTTTTTAGCTGATATTTATCGCTTATTGTACTTTTATAATCATCGTCGAATTTTGCATCTGCGGAAATATTGCATAAAAATAAAATCGACAAAAATGTAATATTTAAGAGTTTGAATAAATTTTTCATAGAAAAATATTAAAAATAAAATAAATTTTTGTCAAACAGTTTTTTTGCTCGTTTTATTTTCCTCCACAAAAGACTCCCTTTTGGAAGTTTTTCAAAAACTGGGATGGAAGGACTGTCTTGCTCACTCGCGTTTAACGGCAATTTCGTGTTTTACCTTATGTGCAAAAGCACATTCGGTAAAAGCACTCCAGCCTCAGCTCGTTCGCGCTCGAACCTAAAACAAAGCTTCGCTTTGTGGTTCTCGTCTTCCATAAAAAAAGACTCCCTTTTGGAAGCCTTTCAAAAACTGGGATGGAAGGACTCGAACCTCCGAAATGGCTGGACCAAAACCAGCTGCCTTACCACTTGGCGACATCCCATTAGGTAT
>CAJOPF010000068.1 GCA_905236205.1 Candidatus Gastranaerophilales bacterium | reverse complement strand
TATATTATTATTCCTTATTTATATAAAGGATTTTTTTATAAAAATATTGCCTTTCTAATAATAACGCAAGTTTCGGATTATTCAGGTACGTAAGCTTTTTATAATAAAAAAGGTGCAATAAATGCACCTTTTTGTTTTTATGTATCTATTGGATTTCAATTCCAACAATCTTTTTGAATTTTTCTTCAGAATAACTATTTTTTATGTTATTTCTTTTTACTGCATATACATTACTGTTTTTCTTAACTTTACCTTTTTTATTTGTAAATGCACATTTTACTTCTAAATTTCTTAATAATTTATATAATTTTTTATCGTAAACTCCATAAGGATATGCTAAATATTTTTTATCAACAATTTGGAAACTTTTTTTCAAATCTTTTTTTATTTCTTTACTGTTTTTAGCAATTAAATAAGCTTTTTTACCTTCGGTTTTTTTGTGAAATTTATGAGTATGACTTGCATATTCAAAAACATCTTTACTATTGTCTATTTCTTCTTGGCTTATATATTGACCTTTTTTCGCATCATATTCTTCATTGTCTTGAGCTATTTTACTTGTCATTAAGAAACTTGCAGCTTTAAAATGATGTTTTTTCAATATTGGATATGCGTTTACATATTGATTTTTCAAACCGTCATCGAAAGTAATTAAAACACTGTTTTTAGGAACATCTCTTTTTCCTGTAACAAAATCATGAAATTCATCTAATGTTAATGTTTTATAATTATATTTTTTTAATATATCCATTTGTTTTTCAAAATTTTCGGTAGTAATAACATAACGACTTTTTACCTCACCATTTTTATCTAAATATTTATCAGGCATTTCATCTTGATTTATAACGCTATGATATAGTAAAACAGTTACATAATCTGCTTTTTGTGATAGTTTTGTTACTATTAACACTGCAAAAATTACTATCAAAAAAGAAATTACTAATAAACCTAATTTTTCTTTTTGCATTTTTTCTCCTTTTAATTTATCTCATTTGAACAGGCATAATCAATGATATGTAATCTTCATCACTATTTGGTCTGAATACAGTAGGAGAAAGATTTGTATTCATTTCAATTTTTACTTCATCTTCATCCATGTTTTTAAGACCTTCAATTACATATTTATAATTAAATGCTATTGTCATATCTTCGTTTTTATATTGTATATCAAGTGTTTCTTCTGATGCTCCGGAATCAGGAGTATCACCTCTAAGAACTAATTTATTTTCACTAAATTCAAATTTAACTATACTTGTTTTTTCATTAACCATAATTGAAACAAGTTCAAGTGCTGAAACAAGTTTATTTTTATTAACTGTTGCTACCTTTGGATTTTCAGTAGGAATAAGTTGATTGTATTTTGGATATTGACCTTCCATTATACGTGAAATCATCATTGATTTTTCTGATTTCAAAATTAGTTTTGTTTTATCGGTGTAAATTTTTATTTTTTCATCTTCTAATAAAGAACTCATTTTTAAAAATTCATTTGTTGTTTTTGAAGGAATAATAAGCTGGCTTGATTTGTTATCAATATTGTTTATTTTTTTTCTTACTCTTGCAAGTCTGTTTCCGTCTGTAGAAGCCATTTCCAAAGTTTCTTCATTTATATTGCATACTACACCTGACAAAAGATTATTTGATTCAAAATTTGCAGCTGCAAAACTTGCTTGTCTTATTGCTTTTGAAAAAGGTTTTACATCTATATCTGTTGCATTTTCATCAGAAAGATTTATATCTAAAACATTCGGAAATTCTGATGCTGAAATTCCTATAATATCAAATTTTGCGTTTTCGCATTTTATATTAACTGAATTTGTTTCTGAATTTAATTCAAAAGATATCAATTTATCCGCCAAGCGAGAAACTATATCATTTAATTTTTTTGCAGGAAGTGTTATTTTTCCTTCACTTTCAATTTTTGCATCAACAATTGTTGAAATTGTCAAATCAAAGTCTGTTGCAGTTAATCTTAATGCATTTTCATCAACTGTTTCCAGCAATATATTTGCTAATACAGGCTGCAAATTTTTCATAGTGGCAACATTTGCAACAAGTTTTATACCGTTAAAAATATCTTCTTTTTTTATTAGAAATTTCATTAACACACCCTCTTTTAAAAATTCAAATTTTTTTATATAATAATTTTACAACAAAAAAGAAAGTTTTGAAAAAGTAATTTATTCTATAATTAAATAAATATAAACATTTTTATTTAATTTTTTATATTTTAATAATAGTAATAAGCACAAATTTTTTGCAGAAAACTTAATTTAACAAGATATGTATAGTATTTTTTTGCAGATAATTTTGCAGAAAATTTATTTGTTTTTTGTTCAAAATATTCATTTTAAAAATTTTTCTTGATTCATGCAAATAAGTGCAGAAAATTTTGATATTTTTTCTGCATGATTTAAAGTATAATTTAATTATGAAATTAAAAAGTTTAAAGCTTAAAAATTATAGAAATTGCGAAAATGTAGAATTAGAATTTTGCGATTTTAAAAATTTAATAATTGGTAAAAATGCCCAAGGCAAAACGAATATTCTTGAAAGTATTTATTTTTTGTCAAATTTAAAATCTGTAAGAACTTCAAATAATATTGATTTAATAAAATTCGGACAAGAAAAGACTGATATAAATGCTTTATTGGAAAAAAACAATACAGAAATAGAAATGAGTTTTTCTTATGATGATGAAAAGAAAAAATCATTTTTACTTAATAAAGTAAAATCAACGCAAAAAGATTTTAAAGAAATTTTAAAAACAGTTCTTTTTTCAACAGAAGATTTAATGTTGCTGCGCGGAGCTCCTGAGGACAGAAGAAAATGGCTTGACAGAGCTATTTCTCAGATTTATCCTCTTTATGATGAAAGACTTTCAAAATACGAAAAAATAAGAACTCAAAAAAATAATTTATTAAAAGAAGAAAAATTTGATAAAAATTTGTTTGAAGTATATAACGAACAACTTGCCATAGCAGGTTCAAATATAATTTTTTTAAGAAAAAAATATTTGTCTGAAATTGAACAAATAGCACAGCAAAAGCATTTTTGTATTTCTCATGATGAAAACTTAAAAATTATTTATTCTTCAAAATTTGAACTTGGTGAAACAGTAGAAGAAATTTCAGAAAATTACAAAAAGTCACTTGAAGAAAATTATGATGAAGAAATAAGGCGTTCACAAGCACTAATAGGTCCTCATAGAGATGATATAGTATTTTTTATTAACGAAAAAGACGCAACCAAATTTGCATCTCAAGGGCAACAAAGAACAATTGTTCTTTCTTTAAAAATGGCTGAAATTGATATTATAAAAGATAAATCAGGTACATCTCCCATTTTGCTTTTAGATGATGTTTTAGCAGAACTTGATGATTTAAGACAAAATTATTTACTAAGTTCTATTGATAAAGAAACACAAACAATAATAACTTCAATTGATACATTGTTGTTTACGGAAGAATTTTTAAAAGACGTTAAAATATTTAAAATAAAAGACGGAAAAATAATTGATTAGTTATTCAACATATTTTCTTTTCATTATTACGTTTCCTTTTTCGTCATAAGCCTTGTCTTTTAACCAATGTGCGATAAGTTTACCGTCTTTTGAATAAATAAAAGTTTCAGCTTTTGAAACTCGCAAACTCATGTTTACAAGTTTTTTGGCAGTATTATATTTGTAAGTTTTGTAAGGATATTCTAAACCTTCTTTTTTTTCTACATAATTTAAAACACCATCTCCACTGTAATAATAAACATGATAAGGATCATTATGTTTGCAGACAGCATAAGTATTATCCGAGAAATAAGCAAGAGTTCTGTCTTTTAATTCAGTCATTCCTTGCAGCATAAAATCAATATTTTTATCATGTTCTGTATCATAAATAAAATTATTTATATAATTTGAATCAATAGTGTAATTTATTCCGTCTAAAAGTTCATTTCTGGCAGAATTTACATCATAGGAAACTCCACCTTGCAAAACTTCTGCCTGCACGGATAATCCAAATATTAACAATATTGCAAAAAGTAGATATTTTTTCATATTTCAATCTTAATGTTTTGATTAAAAAAGTCAATATTTTATGCTAAAATTCGATAAGAAAGAAGATTTTATGCTTAAAAATATATGTTCAATTTTAGCGTTATTTTTTATAATTTTAATGATTTATCTGATAAGTTTTAAATTTAACAAATTAGATTTAGTTGATATATACGAAATAAAAGATGTTCCTGATATATGTGAAGATGTTAAATTGGGCGGTTTTTCAGATCTTTTTTACAAAGACGGCTATTTATATGCAATAACTGACAGAGGACCTAATTTAGATGATTATGAAAAAGACGGAAAAATTTTCTGAAAATTTTCTTGTCCTGAATATACAACTTATCTTATAAAATTTAAAATTGAAAATAATGTAGCAAAAATTATAAAAGCAACTCCAATAAAAGAATTATCTGGTATTCCTATTTCTGCCGAAAAAGACAGTATTCCTATTGATAAAAACGGTAAGCAAATTCCTTTCGACATAGACGGTGCGGATGTGGAAAGTTTTGTAATAGATAAAAACGGAAGTTATTGGCTTGGAGAAGAATATTATCCATCAATAATTAAACTTGATAAAGATTTGAAAGTTGTAAAACGTTTTGCACCAATTAGTTCTCCTATAAAAAATCCAAAAATCACATATAATTTACCTGAAGAATTTAATCATATAATGAAAAACAGAGGTTTTGAGAGTATGACATATGACGGTCGAGAACATATATATGTATTTACGCAATCGGATTTAGAAAATAAAAAAGATATCAAAGTTATTAAATTTAATATAAATACGGAAAAAGTTGACGAAATATTAAAATATAAATTCTCTGAAAGAAATATTATGAGTGCCGCAACTTATGTTGATGACAATAATTTTTATATTGCGGAAAAACTTTATAATAAACATTTTTTAGACAAAATTACTCTTAAAAATGATATATACAAAAGAACTTCTATTTTAAGACTTTTATCACAAAAAGATAAAATAAAGGGAAATATTAAAATAGAAGGTCTTGCAATGGATGATAAAAATAATTTGTATATTATAAACGACAATGATTTTGGTATTGACGATAAAAATGTCAAAAACAGCTTTATTATGAAATTTCATAAGAAAAAATAATTTATATATTGTCTAATTATTCAAAATTTTATATAATGTCTTTTATGCTGGATACAAATAAAATTTTAGAGCTTTTTAACACTGCTTTGGCACATAAAAATAAAGGTGAATTTGAAAAAGCTGCTTATTATTACGAAGAAGTTTTAAAAATTACGGATAAATTGCCGGAAGTTTATTTTAATCTTGCTTTTGTTTATATTGATTTGGACAGACAAGAAGAAGCGATAAGGTGTTTAAATAAATTTACCGAACTTGAACCAAATGATACCGAAGGATTATTTTTCTTAGGTTCGGCATATTTTAAAACGAAAGATTATAAAAGCGGTTTTCCGTATTTTGAATACAGAATAAGCCGCACTCACGCAATTCAGACACAACAAAAACTTTATGGAAACTTATTTGATAAAATACCGTTTTGGTGTGGAGAAGATTTAACAGATAAAACGATATATGTTTATTATGAAGCAGGTCTTGGCGATACTTTAATGTATTTCAGATATTTAAAATTACTTGAAAAGCGTTGTAAAAAGGTTTATTTTAAACCTCAAATACCGCTCTTATCATTATTTGCAGAAAACAGAAGCAAATCTAAAATTATAATGCGATTTAAAGAAACAATGGCTGCAGAATGTGATTATCAATGTCCGATAATGAGTTTACCATATTACTTAGAATTAGATAACAATACGATATTTTACGGAAATGAAGGATTTTTAAAACCTGTACCTAAAAAAGTTCAATGGTATAAAGAAAAATACTTTAATAACGATAAGTTAAAAATTGGTATAAAATGGCAAGGTAACACACTTATAGGTGGTGAAAGAGCTATTACGGCAAACAGTTTTGCCAAAATTTTTGAATTGCCAAATACTCAAATTTATTCTGTTCAGGTAATGGACGGAAGTGAACAAATAAAAATGTTACAAGACAAATATAATTTGATTGATTTAGGTTCTACGTTCAAAGATTTTTCTGATACCGCAGGTGCTATGGAAAACTTGGATATTGTAATTTGTAATGATACATCAGTTGCTCATTTAGCAGGTGCTATGGGTAAAAAGTGTTATGTAATTTTGCCAAAAATCTACGACTGGCGCTGGCATACAGATATTTCAAAGTGTGACTGGTATAACAGTATAAAATTGTTCCGTCAAAAAACTACTTGGGAAGAAGTTATAGGACGAATTTACGAAGATATTAAAAACAACGAATAAAAAAAATGAACAAATTTTTAAAAAAAATAATCAGAAAATATCAAAAAAAGGTAATATACTTAATTATAGCGTTATTGATTGGTGCCATAGTTTATGTCTTGAATTTATACGGATATGTTCCGTTTAATTTTAATTTTGATAATACAAGTACAAACGATAATTACTCAAAAGATACAACAGGACACAAACATAATGAAGCTTCTTATCAAGCGGTATGGTGCAAGGCTCATAACGGAATTACGGAATACAAAAACAGAGATTATACAAGAGTTGATTGCTTGACAAAAGACAATGCGGTTGAATTTGATTTTGCAAAAAAATGGGCAGAAAGTGTAGGTCAGGCTTTGCATTACCAACTTATGACAGGCAAGCGGGGTAAAGTTGTTCTAATTTTGGAAAAACCGTCAGACAAATCAACTTATTATAAACGGGTTGAGGCTCTTGCAAAAAAATATGATTTTGATGTTGAATATATGACACCAAACGACTTACACCTAAATGAAAACGGTGAATGTCCCGTTAAAAAATGCAAATGCCATAAGAAGAAACTCTAAAATTCTATACGTTTATTTTCTTTTGGTTTCTCAATCAAGTTATTTAAAGCATTTATTATTTGTTGTATTGTTTTATTTTGATTTTTGAATTTGTTATCAGTATTTTCAATATGTAATAATAACATTTTTTTAAGTTCTTCAACATTTGATGTTTGTGCTAAAGCATATTGTCTTAATTGGACAAAAATTCTCATAATTTGCACATTAACTGCTATAGCCTCTTTTGAATGTAAAACACCTGATAACATTGAGATACCTTGTTCAGTAAATACATAAGGTAAATATTTTCTGCCACCTCTTTTTTCTTCATTTTCGTTTGAGGTACCATTTTGGCACCTCAAAAATTCCCATTCTTCTTTCGTTAATTGAAACATAAAATCTTCAGGAAATCTTTCGATATTTCTTTTGACAGCCCTATTTAATGCTTTTGTTTCAACATTGTATAAGTTTGCTAAATCACTATCTAGCATAACTTTAAATCCTCTGATTTCATAAATCAAATTTTTTATTAAAATTAAATTTTTAGTCATAATAATACCTAATAAGAATTATATAAATTTACACACAATATTGCAATAATTTATTAAAAATCAATTAAAAACTGCAAATGCCATATATCGCGTTCACGAACGCGATTAAATTATTTTTCTATAAATCCAAAATCTTTAAGCACAATCTTTTTGTGTTTCAAATGATTTAAAAGTTATTGTTATGCCTAATGCTCTTAAGATTTTAGAAAGAGTGTCAAAACGAGGACTGATTTTATTAGAAAAAATACGGTATAAATTTTGGCGATTTAACTTTGTATCTTCTGCAAGTTTGGTTATGCCGCCTTTTGCTTCAGCAACTCTTTGAATGGCTCTCATTAAAGATTTTGTATCACCGTCTGCTTGATATTCTTCTAATGTTATTTCAAGGTAGGCAATTGCTTCACAATTA
>CAJOPF010000067.1 GCA_905236205.1 Candidatus Gastranaerophilales bacterium | reverse complement strand
ATGCGTTGGCGATCATCAGTTTCCATTTGCATTTCGTCGTCTGTCATTTTGTTTTCCTTACATTTCCTTAGCTACCAATAAAATCTTATATTAATATTGTTAATATAAATTTATGTTTATAAATATATCTTAATCTAAGCAAAAAATAATTGCAAGTACATGTTTAAAAATTTTCTGATATTCTTGAATATTATTATTTTTTACCCGCAAGTTCTTTAAATCTTTCATAATCTTCAAGTGTGTCAATACCCACAGGTTTTTCTTTTACAATTGAAGTTTTTATTTTCATTCCCATTTGTAAGGCTCTTAATTGTTCTAAACTTTCGGCTATTTCCAAATTGGTTTGTTTTGATGTCGTCATTTTTATCAAGGCGTTTCTTGTATAACCGTAAATTCCTATATGACCGTAAAATGGTGCAGGATTTTCATTTCTTTCAAAAGGTATTTTTGAACGTGAAAAATAAAGCGCAAAGCCGTTATTATCAATTACACATTTTACCAAACTCGGTTTTTCAACTTCATCTTTATCTTCAATTGGACGAATTAACGTTGATATATCTGCATTATGGTTTTTTACTCCGTCAATGACTGCTTCAATGTGTTCTTTTTTTATCATTGGCTCATCACCCTGAAGATTGATTATATATTCAAATTCGGGGTGTCTGTCAGCAACTTCTTTTATTCTGTCGCTTCCGCATTTATGTTCTGTTGATGTCATTTCTGCGCAGCCACCGAAATTTTTGACTGCATTAAAAATTCTTTCATCATCAGTTGCGACGATTACTTCATCACTTGTTGAGACTGTTTTTGCAGTTTCGTAAACCCATTGAATGATAGGTTTTCCGTTTACTTCCAGTAACGGTTTACCTTCTAATCTGCTGGAACCGTACCTTGCAGGTATTATTATTGCTGTTTTTTTCAAAATATTATCCTTTCTTTACAACAAATGATGTCCATTGGTCTTGCTGAATTTCATCAATAATTTTTAAATTTTCACGATTTATTGCTTCCAGCACAATAGGCGCTTTCTCCTGTAAAATCCCGCTTAATGACATTATTGCATCATCTTGCATTATGTTTTTTAAATCACCCATAATGTCAAAAAGCACGTTATGTAAAATATTAGCACATACAAAATCATATTTTTTTGTGATTTTATCTGCCGTTCCAAGTTCAAAAGTACAGCTTTCTCCGTTTAGTCGGGCGTTTTCTTTTGCAACGTCAATTACGGTTTCGTCATTATCGCAACCATAAACTTCGCTTGCGCCTAATTTCTTCGCAAGTATGGATAAAATTCCTGTTCCCATGCCGATATCTGCCATGGTTTTGCCCTTTGTAAAATACTTTTCAAGGGCTTTCATGCAAAGTTGAGTTGTTTGGTGTGTTCCTGTTCCGAAAGCACATCCTGGGTCAAGTTTTATTACAATTTCGTGTTGTTTTGGACTGTATTCTATCCACGTCGGAGCAACCGCAATATGTTCTGTAACATGCGTTACATCCCATTTTTCTTTCCACTTTTCAGACCAGTCTTTGTTTTCTTTTTCTTCAAGAACAAATTCCCACGAACCAAGTTCTTCTTCAGTCATTCCTCTTGAAATTAAAATTTCTTTTTGTTCCCTTAAAATTCCTGCGCAATCGGTTTTTTTACCTCTGATAAAGGCTTTAATTGTGCCCTCAGTTGTGGCTGTCATTTCAAGGTCTTTGTAAGTTTCTTCTACGGTTATAACACCTTCGCAGTCGAAATTCTCAAATAAAATATCGGAAACGATATCTTCTATTACTGGATTTATTTTTATTTGCAGCTCAAAATAACTATTCATGCAAAAAACAACCCATTTTACGATATTTGTTATATCTTTGTTTACGCAATTTCTCGGGTGTCATTTTAGTGTATTTTCTTAATGACGATAAAAGTTCCTTTTTGAGAGTTTTAGCCATTTCTTCTTTGTTTGTGTGAGCCCCGCCCAAAGGTTCTTTTACGCAACTGTCAATAATACCGAGTTCAAGCAAGTCGTTTGCAGTAATTTTTAACGCATCGGCAGCTGCAGAGGCTTGTGTCGCATCTCTAAACAAGATAGAGGCGCATCCTTCAGGAGATATTACGGTATAGTATGAAAATTCAAGCATTTTTACATCGTTTGCAACTGCAAGTCCTAAAGCTCCGCCTGAACATCCTTCACCAGTAATAACTGCAATAATTGGTACATCAAGTTTTGCCATATTTCTTAAATTTTGTGCAATTGCAATACCCTGTCCCGTTTGTTCCGCTGTAATACCCGGGTATGCTCCAGGGGTATCAATAAGGGTTACAATAGGCAAATTAAATTTGTTTGCGTGGTTAAATAATCTCATGGCCTTTCTGTAGCCTTGCGGTTGTGGCATTCCAAAGTTACACTCAAGATTTTCTTTTGTTGAAGAACCTTTTTGAGTTCCTACAAACATAACATTGAAACTGCCTATTTTGCCTATACCGCCTACAATTGCTCTGTCGTCCGCACCTGATCTGTCACCATGGAGTTCAATAAAGTCACTGCACATTAAACTCATATAGTCAGTAAAATTAGGTCTGTTTACGTGTCTTGCAATTTGTAATTTTTCTGAGGGTTTTAAATTTTTATATATTTCATGTTGATATTCTTCAGCTTGTTTTTCAAAATTTTCTATCTCTGAGCTTAAATCCATTCCTGACTCCGAACTTATTTTTTTTAATTCTTCTATCTTCATCTTAATTTCTTCTATTGGTTTTTCAAATTCTAACATTTGTTAACCTCTTATTTGTGGTCTTCTTCCAAAGAATTTGTTGTATTATGCAATTCAAGAATTCTTGATAAATTGTTTCTCAAATCTTTTCTCTTTGAAATAATGTCTATTTGACCGTATTTTAATAAATATTCCGCTGTTTGAAAACCTGAAGGAAGTTTTTGATGTATTGTTTGTTCAATAACTCTACGACCTGCAAACCCTATTCTTGCGCCTTGTTCGGCTATTATAATATCGCCCAAAGTTCCGAAACTTGCCGTAACACCTCCGAATGTAGGTTCAGTCAAAAGACTTATGTATAATATTTTTTCTTCATCCATTTTAGCGCAAGCGCAAGATGTTTTTGCCATTTGCATAAGGCTTAATGCGCTTTCCTGCATTCTTGCTCCGCCTGATGATGTTATTGAAAGCATTGGAATTTTTTTCTCAATGGCTTCTTCCATTATTTTTGTAACTCTTTCACCGACAACGCTTCCCATTGAACCGCCCATAAATTCAAAATCCATTATGGCTGCAGCTAATTCGTGTCCGCAAATTTTTCCGACACCTGTTATTACGGCTTCGCTTAAATCAGTTTTTTCTTTAGCTTTTTTCAGGCGTTCTTTATAAGGCTCCGTATCCGTAAAATTAAGAGGATCGGTAGGCTTTATTTTTGAGAACATTTCAATAAAACTGTTTTTATCAAACAGCTGTTTAATCCGTTCTTTTGCGCCTATTCTAAAATGGTAATCACATTGCGGGCATACCATCATATTTGCTTCTAAGTCTTTATTTGTTATTTGAGCTCCGCAATGTACGCATTTCGTCCATAATCCCGGAAAAGTTATATTTTCAACTTTAACTTCAGTTGAGCGTCTTTCTATTTGAGCTTCTTTTCGCTTCTCAAACCATTCTTGAATACTCATTTATTCATCCTTTATTTCTGAATAGTTAAATATCAATCATAAATATTATACAACAAATTGAAAATAGTCAAATATTTAATCTTTTTTGTCTCTTTTTTTGCCTAAATAACGCATTACATTATCTGAAAGCTGAATGTTTTGAAGTGATAAGTTGTATTTTTTTAAATCCGCAATATTTGTTTGTTCCGTAAGTAAGTCTTTTTGTTCGGAATTGATAAGTGAGCCTTTTACTTTTTCAAATTCACTAGGGTTATTTTGAAGAATAACTTTTGTAATTATTTCATCAGGATATTGTGAGCTGATTTGATATTTTGAAATCAAATCGTTCAATGTCATTCCTTGATTAAGTTTATAGAGCCATTTTATTGTTGTTTTATCCCGCGGAGAGAGTGAAACTACTCCGTATTTGTGAGGTGTATACATTATATCCGTATCATAAGGACTGTGTCCTAAACCTAATGCGTGTCCGAATTCGTGTAAAATTGTATGATAAACTTCGTCTTCTGCCATGTATTTTTGGCAAATTACACCGTCAGAAAGACCTATTGAGACTTCTGCTCCAAATAATCTGTTTGATTTGTCATAATTAAATTGGCAGTGCCCAAGTGCTTTTCTGTCAATTCTGCGCCATTCAACGTTAATATTTGAAGATAAAATATTGTCTACAAGTTTAAATTGAATCCCCGGACAAGCCTTTTCCCATTCTTCGCAGGCTCTTATTACCATTGTCTGATAAATGTCATTTTGTCCCTGTTTTGTGTAGAATTTCATCGGTGAAATGTAAACATTCAAAGGCATAAAAGTCCAACGCATCAGACGACCGTTTTTAAAACTTTCATGTAAATAAGTTTTCAATTCCATAATTTTATTGTATAATATTTTATGCGGGATGACAATAAGGAGATATTTAACATGAATATGATGCAGATGATGCAAAAGGCACAATCTATTCAAAAAAAGTTGCAAGAAACACAAGCAGAATTGGCAAAAACGGACTATGAAGCTTCAACAGGCGGTGTTGTTGCCGTTTGTGACGGACATGGAAAATTCAAATCAATAAAAATTTCAAAAGAAGCTGTTAATCCTGAAAACCCTGAAAGTGTTGATGATGATACAATAGAAATGCTTGAAGATGTTATTTCGACTGCTATTAAGCAAGCAAGTGAAAAAGCCGTTGCTGAAATGGAAACTAAGATGAAGGCTATTACTGGCGGCATAAATATTCCGGGCTTGTTCTAATGCTTTATCCTAAATCAATTGCAGCTTTAATAGAACAGTTTCAAAAATTCCCGTCAGTCGGACCAAAATCTGCTCAGCGTATGGCATTTTATTTACTTAAAATGCCGTATTCGGAAGTAGAAAAAATGGCTTTGGCTATCATGGAAGCAAAAAAGAGTACGGTTGCCTGCGAAGTTTGTTACAACTTATCTTCAACAAGTCCTTGTGAAATTTGTTCTTCCGAATCAAGAGATAAGTCAACAATTTGCGTGGTTGCCGAAACAAAAGATTTAATCGCAATTGAAAAAACCAACGAATATAAAGGACTTTATCATGTTCTTCAAGGATTGATATCTCCAATTGATGGTATTGGTGCGGAAGATATCAGAATAAAAGAGCTTCTTAATCGGCTTACCAATGATGAAGTTCAAGAAGTTATAT
>CAJOPF010000066.1 GCA_905236205.1 Candidatus Gastranaerophilales bacterium | reverse complement strand
TGATTTCAAAAAATTCTATCCTACAAGCGTTCTTGTAACAGGTTTTGATATTATTTTCTTCTGGGTTGCAAGAATGATTACAATGGGCTTGGAATTTACAGGAAAAGCACCGTTTTCAACTGTTTATATTCATGGGTTAATTCGTGATGAAAAAGGTCAAAAAATGTCTAAATCAAAAGGCAACACGATAGACCCTGTTGAAATTATCGACAAATACGGCTGTGATGCTCTAAGATTTACGCTTACATCACTTTGCACTTATGGCGGTCAGGATATCAAAATTTCTGATGAACGTTTTGAATACGGAAGAAATTTTGCAAACAAAATCTGGAACGCATCTCGTTTCGTGTTGATGAACCTTGAAGGTGTTGACGATAATCCTGTTGATATGAGCAAATTAACTATCGCTGACAAGTGGATTTTGAACGCATTAAACGAAACAACAAAACTTGTTAACGAAAATGTTGAAAATTACAGAATAGGCGAAATGGCACACGTTTTATATGATTTCTTCTGGAATAATTACTGTGACTGGTATGTTGAAATTGCAAAAATTCAACTTCAGGATGAAAACTTAAAACAAAATACCCAAAGAATGTTAAAATATGTTCTTGATATGTCATTACGTCTGTTACATCCGATAATGCCGCATATTACAGAAAAAATTTGGCAGGCGTTAGATGTAAAATGTGACTCTGATGCGTTAATTAAAGCAGAATATCCGAAATACAAAGACGAATACAAATTCCCTCAGGAAGCAAAAGAAATGGAAATTGTATTTGAAACTATTACGTCATTAAGAAATGTTCGTCAAAGTTTCAATATTTCACCGTCAATTAAAGTTGATATTGAAATACTCGCAACAGCGGAAGAAAAACCTGTATTTGAAGCGGTAATTCCTTATTTACAACGTCTTGCAAGAGTTGAAAATGTTAAATTCATAGAAAATACGGATAATACTTCTAAAAAATCGGCAACAACCGTTGTTTCGGCTTCAAAAATTATAATTCCATTAGAAAACTTAATTGATATGGATGCTGAAATTGCACGTCAAAACAAAAAATTAGAAAAACTTTTGAAAGAAAAAAGTTCGCTGGAAGGCAGAATTAACAATCCTAAATTTGTTGAAAAAGCACCTCAGGAACTTGTTGATGAAACAAAAGCAAAGATAGAGGAACTTTCTAATCAACAAAAAGCAATAGAAGATTTTGTTAATCTTTTGAAAGGTTAATTAAATGAGCGACGCTGTATTATCACGTAATTACAGTATTATTTTAAAAAGTTTTTTAAGTTATTTACCGTCAAGGATACTTGTTATTCTTAATGCTTTATTTATAGTGCCGATTTTTGCGTATTTTCTTAATTCGCAAGAGATGAGTATTTTTCAAATAAGTATTGGTATTTTGAATTTTCTTTGTACAATATCAACCGATTGGGTTGCAAAATCCGTTTTAAGATTTTATGAAAAATACAAATATTCAGGCGAATTGGACAACTTTTTTTCAAGTATAATGCTGCTTGAAATTATTACTTACGGGTTTATTTTTATTTTGTATTTTATGTTTAGAAATTTTGCCGCAGAAAAATTTTCTGTTCCGCAAAATATATTTTTTATGGTTTTAATTCTCGTAATTCCTTGCGGTATAAGACAAATGTTTTACCAGTTATTGAGAATTCAAAGAAAAACTTTTTTGTATACTGTTTCAATAATTATTTATCAAATAGCACTTTTACTTTTATTTTTCGCATTTTCTCCGTTTTTAAATCGGGTAACATCTCTGTTAACAGCTATGACATTTGGTATTTGTTTAATTGATTTTGTTATACTTTTTAAACTAAAATTAAATGAAAAATTAAATTTAAAATTTGATAAATCTATTTTAAAAAACATTATCATATATGCAATTCCGCTTGTTTTAACCAATGTTTGTATTTGGATTATTTTACATTTTGGTAAATTTGTTTTTCAGTTTAATAATGATTTTGCAAATACGGCTCTTGTGGGTGTTGCGTGGTATTTTGTTACAAGTGCCTTGGCACCTTTATTTTCACTTTTGCTATTTGCAGTTTTTCCTGTTGTTGTTAAAAAATTTGAAAAAAATTACAAAATTAAAGACTTTATGTCTTCGGTTTTAAATTCTTTTATTATACTATTTTTGCCGTTTGTATGCGTATTTTTATTTTATTCCTTCGATATTGCAAAAATAGTGTTTAAAACAGAATATACAAATCTTGGAATGTTATTTCCGTTTTGTGCCGTAACTATTTTTATTCATGAATTTATGAAATTGATGAATACAAAATATCATCTTAAAAACAAAACTTATATTGAAACTATTATAAGTCTTGCGGTTGCATTGATTTGTATAACGTTAAATATATTCCTAATAAAATATTACGGTATTTTAGGATTTGGTATTTCAATGTTTTCTTCTATTTTAGTACTTTTGTTTTTGAATTCTTTGACTAAATTCAGAAAAATGAATTATTTATCATCTAAAAAACTTTTGAAATGCTTGTTAACAACGGGCTTAGTTGCTGCAATTTCTTATCTTTTGTTATATTTATTATTTTTTAAATTCAATAATAATATTTTGGCTGTTTTAAAAATAATATTGTTTTTGGTTTTATATTATTCAATAATAATAAATTTTAGAAAACATATTTTCGTTTAATTTTGAAATTAGCTTTATCTTTTAAAATATTTTCTTTTAATTTTTTATAATTTTCATCTTCCGCTTTTGTTGTTTTAAATCTTATATAACGAAATTCGCTGCGACTTCCTTTTTGGAGTGATTTTTTATCAATAAGTTTGTATTCAATATTTTGCGGCATATTATTTTCTTTTGCAAGTTGTTTTAAATCTTCTGTTGAAAGATTTTTTGTAAAATCATTTTTTAAAATATAAATAGTATTCAAATCTTTTTGATAAATATCAATTTTTTTATAACCTGCATTTTTTGAAATATTTTCCAATATTTTGTAATCTTCAAAATATTCCTGAGTATTTTTAATATTTTTATTAACTATTTTTGTTAACGGAATGGAAACATTTATATAATTGTTATCCAAAAAGTCATATAATTCTGTTAACTTTTCATTTCTTTTGCCTAAATTCATAAATAAAGCCAGCCATTTTTGCTGAAATTTTTGAATTTCTTTTATTTCATCTTTGTAATTTTTATTTTCGGACAAATTGCCAAGTACATAATTTGAAGATTTAATCAAACTTATGTTATAACCGACTTTTTGAGCATTTCTATACATGTTTTGTCCGGACGTAATCATTTGAAAATTTTTGATAATGTTTTTATATTCGTTAGTTGCCTGAATATCAGAATTGTTCATGACTGTTCTTATATCACTATATATTTTATTTTTTTCCTCTTCAGATAATGCAGGTTCTATAATATCTGTGCATTGATGCATTCTTTTAACAAGTTTTACAGGATCAACCGTAAAATCAAAATAAACATTTACTTCATTTAAGTATCTGAAATAATTAAACATTCTCATTTCAAAATATTTTTCATCATCATTAAGATAATCAAGTGTTTTGATATATTTTAAAGAGTTATTACCCGTAAATACAACAGGTACAAAAAATCTTCTGGAAATTTGAAATCTTTCTCCTAAAAAGGATTCTTCAATAAGTTCTACATCTTTAATTTTTCCTGTTTTTTTATCTTTAATTTTTACGTAAAAATCAGGTAAGATAGAAATTTCTCTCGGATAATCAAGCATTTGTGAATTATAAAAAACCCCATTTGTAAAAGCAAAAAGCGGTTGAATTTCATTTACCAAAATTTCATTTTGATTAAGTATAAATGTGTAATCGACATCATTTTCTTTGTATTTTTTATTAAAATGAATAATTTGTTCTTTATCTGCCATAACATTTTTAATACCGTTAGAAATGTTATTAACAGTTTCTTTTGATTTATTTTGTATATAAATTGCTTCGTTTATTGCTGCTTTATCCAAAACAAAAAATCTTTTTTTGCTTTCTTCAAATACTGAATAGCTGTATATGTGGTACAAAGCTATTTTATCTTCAATATCTTCCGCTATTTTTTGTTCATTTGTTCCGTCATATTCATACAAACCTAAATCTATACCCACAGAAATATCTAAATCATTCGGTATGGTATTTTCTTTCAGAAAACCGCTTCCGTAGTAATTTTTGTAAGCATATTTCATGTCCTTATGTTCTTTTTGACATAATTTCATTATTGTTTCAAAATTCATTTCAACAGGTTTAATGATTTTTGTTATATATTTAAGAACTTTTGTATTTGTTTGCGGGTTAACATAGACATATTTTACAAACATTTTGTTAATCAATAATCCCAAGACAAACAAAAAAATGATAATTAAAAACAACAATCTCTTTTTCATAACATGAAAATTATACTACAATTCAAAAATAATAACCATTTTAGAGAAAATGTTGCGAATTGTAACAAAATTTTTAAAGTTTGAAATCGGACCTTTTTAAAATACTTTATATATATGTAAGTCATCTGACAAACATTAAATAAACACAGATATTACGAAAAAGATTTAAAAGAACGAGAGATACTAGAGAGACATTTTAAACACACACACACTACACACTAACCTACCCTACATTCCTTCCTAAAGAAGAAAATTTTAGACAAGTTCCCAAAAGGAACTTTTTTTTTGCCCTTTTTAATTTTTATATACATCTGTCAACATGTGATAAATTAAGCTCATTAACATAAAATGAGCGATTGATATAATAAAAGGTACTGCAACCGCAGACAAATTTATAATAAATGCTGTAAGCACATAATGGTTTACCAACAGGGTTTTAACCGTATACATAAAAATAAGATTAAATATAACCATTGTCAAAAATAAAGTAAGAAATATTGCCAATTCAACTAATATATAGATTCCTAAAATAGCAAGAGTTTTTTTAGTTTTACCTTCTTGGAAAAATTCTTTAAAAACTTTTCTCCAGCAAAACATTGCTTTTATTGAAAAATTTTCGGAATAAGCAATTGGCAACAATTTTAATACAAAAAGCATAAGTATTATCAAAATAATTGCCAATAAACCTAAAGCTACTTTTAAAGCAGGAAAACTTAAAATATTTTGTTCGTTAACTGCAATACGAGTAATTGCCATGAACACCAAAACAACCATTAAAGCAACAATTGCTCCTGCAGAAAAAATAATAACAGTATTTAACAGAGTTCCAAAAAAGCATTTAAACCCATTTTTTGTACTGTTCCAAAAATTTTGTAAAAAATTCTCATCAGCATTATTTAATTCTTTATTATTTAATAAGTTATTTATCATAATCAATAAATAACCTGTTGAAATATACGTAAAAATAGAAATTACATTAGATATGGCATCATGAAAAGGCAAACCTTTTGCTGACTGAAAAATTGAACTTAATGTTGCAACAATAGCGGCTAAAAATATATATATCCAATAATATTTAAGACTAAGTACATCAGAAACAGCCTTTTTAAAATTTAATTTCATTACATCTCCCCTTTGTTACGTTTATTTTACCATAAAATGGAATAGTTTAAAGCCTGAAAATTTAAAAATTTTTTCAACGTCAAATTTGTATGAATAATCCGAAACTTGCGTTATTATTAGAAAGGCAATATTTTTATAAAAAAATCCTTTATATAAATAAGGAATAATAATATATTT
>CAJOPF010000065.1 GCA_905236205.1 Candidatus Gastranaerophilales bacterium | reverse complement strand
ATTTCACTCGATGGTGGAACCGGTGAAGTAATGGAAGGTGCTATTGAGCTTGTTGAAGCAGGAATCGATAAAGATTTTGAAACTTTCTTCAAATGGGTTAATGAAATTAAAACTCTAAAAGTTGAAGCTAATGCTGATACTCCAAAAGATATCGAAAACGCTAAGAAATTCGGAGCTGAAGGTGTTGGTCTTTGCAGAACAGAACACATGTTCATGGATCCTGAAAGATTACCTTGGGTTCAAAAAATGATTATTGCAGGTACTCCTGAAGCAAGAAAAGAAGCTTTAGATAAATTGTTACCTATGCAATATGATGATTTCTATAAAATGTTCAAAGCATTAGGAAATCTTCCTTTAACAGTAAGATTACTTGATCCGCCTCTACACGAATTCTTACCTTCAAAGATAGAATTGGTAGAAAAAGTTGCAACTAAAAAAGCATTAGGTCAAGATTACACTGAAGATGCTAAAATGCTTGAAATCGTTGAAAACTTATCAGAATCAAACCCAATGATGGGCTTGAGAGGTTGCCGTTTAGGTTTAACTTATCCTGAAATCAACGAAATGCAAGTTAAAGCAATCTTTACAGCTTGCTGTGATTTGAAAAAAGAAGGATATGACGTAAAACCTTATGTTATGATTCCTTTAATCGGTCACGTTAACGAATTAAAAACAGCAAAAGAAACATTAGTTCGTGTAGCTGACCAAGTAATGGAAGAAAAAGGTATCACAGTAGAATACAAATTCGGTACTATGATTGAAATTCCTCGTGCAGCATTAACTGCTGATGAAATTGCAGAATACACCGAATTCTTCTCATATGGTACAAATGACTTGACTCAAATGACATTTGGTTATTCAAGAGATGACGCAGAAGGCAAATTCTTGAAAAACTACGTAGAACAAAAAATCTTGCCTGCTAACCCATTTGTAACATTAGACCAAAAAGGTGTTGGCAGACTAATTGAAATGTCAATTAAAGAAGGTAAAGAAGTTAACCATTCATTGATTGGCGGTATCTGCGGTGAACATGGTGGAGATCCTGATTCAGTTAAATTTGCTCACAAAATTGGCTTGAATTACGTATCTTGCTCACCATACAGAATTCCACAAGCAAGATTAGCTGCTGCACAAGCAGTAATTGAACAAGGTTCTTTACTCCATGCATAATGAGTAGAAAATCTTGATAAGCTTTAATAGGGCGGTGATTTTATCACCGCCCTATTTTATGTGAAAAATTTTAAGGAAATATTTTATAATAATAAAGGACAAGTCTTTTGACTTGTCCTTTATGGTGGGCCATCCAAGACTTGAACTTGGGACCTCACGCTTATCAGGCGTGCGCTCTGACCACCTGAGCTAATAGCCCGCATTTCTGCGTAGTTTTAATTTATCATAAAAGTTTTTTTAAATCAAGTATTAGTTTTGTAAGGCTTCTAATGCTGCAATTTTCATTGTTTGAACATCTGGTTTTTTATCAGTCCATATTTCAAGTGCTTTAGCGCCCTGATTTATTAGCATATCAAGGCCGTTAACTGTTGTTAAACCACATTCTTCCGCATATTTTAGCAAAAGAGTTTTTGTCGGGTTGTATATAACATCGTAAACTATGGCATCTTTATTCATTTTTTCTATATCATATTTTGTTATCGGAGCTAAATCCATTGAATGTCCACGCATACCAACAGGAGTACAGTTTACAAGTATTGCTAATTCAGACAAATCTCTTATCATTTGTATTTGATAATTGTTGAACTGTATATCAGGGAATGTTTTTCTCATATTATTTATCATCTCAGATGCATTGATAATATTTCTTGAAAAATAATCAATTTCTTTTATTCCAGCTTGAATTAAGCCTATTGTGGCAGCTCTTGATGCTCCGCCTGTGCCTATTATTCCTGCTCTTTTACCTGTTAAAATTTTGTTCTTTGGTAGTGCAGCCCAAAATCCGTAAATATCTGTGTTATAACCTTTAAAACTTTTGTCTTCCATTATTTTTATAGTATTAGCGCAACCTGCGATATTTGCCGTTTCGTCTATTTCATCTAAAAATAACGAAATAGGAACTTTCAAAGGAATTGTAACATTAAATCCGTTGTATCCGTTAACTTTCAAAAATTTAACTCTGTCTACAAGGTCTTCCGGAGGTGTTTCCAATATTTCATAAGTACCTTCAATCCCTATGCTTTTAAATCCTGCTTTTTGAATAATTGCAGATAAAGAGTGTCCCAGAGGGTAGCCTATTAGACCTAATTTATACATTTTCAAGCTCCTTTGAGTATTTACAAGTTTTGGATGAACATTCTATAAACGTTCCTTTTTTCAATTCTTTTTTTACAAGTAATGAACCACACTCAGGGCAAACATCTCCCGTAGGTTGATTCCAAAGAACGAAATCACAATTAGGATAGTTGTTGCAGCCGTAAAATATTTTTCCGTATTTAGATTTTCTTTGTATTATTTCTCCTTCACATTTTGGACATTTTACGCCTGTTGTTACAACTTTGCGTTTTCTGTTTTTACATTCTTGATTTGTGCATTCCATGTATTTTCCATACGGTCCTACTTTATAAATCATATCAGAACCACATTTTTCACATTTTTCTTCGCAAATTTCAGGTTCGGAAGAAACATCTTCCTGTTTTGAATTTAGCGGCATCATTGTTTTGCATTCAGGATAGCCTGAACAGCCCAAAAATTGTGAACCAAAACGACTTGTTCGGATAACCATTTTCTTGCCGCAATTTGGACATACAACATCACTTTCGATATTGATTCTTTCCATATTTTGTTTAGCATCGGAAACAATTTTAACGAATGGTTCATAAAAATCTTTTAATACTTTGTTCCAAACAGCTTTCTTTTCTGCTATATCGTCAAGTTTTGCTTCCATTCCCGCCGTAAATTCGTAGTCCATGACATTTTTAAAATGCTCAACAAGTTGTTTGGAAACTGTTCTTCCCAAAATTGTAGGAGCCAAGGCTTTTTCAACCTTTTCGACATAACCTTTTGTTTGAATTTTTGTAATAATAGGCGCATAAGTTGAAGGTCTGCCTATACCATGTTCTTCAAGTGCTTTTACCAAAGAAGCTTCACTGTATCTTGGCGGTGGCTGTGTGAAATGTTGTTTCGGATTTATTTTTTTTCTGTTTAATTTTTCACCTTTTTTTAATTCTGGAATTGATTTTTTTATATCTTCATCTTCTTCCGAATAAAGTGTTAAAAACCCATCAAATACAATGGAACTAGTTCCTGCTTTAAAGGTATAATCACTAGCTTTTATGTCAATTGATGTGTTTGCAATTGTTGCATTTTGCATTTGGGATGACATAAACCTGTCCCATATAAGTTTGTATAATTTATATTGCTCATTTGTTAAATGAGATTTTAGAGATTGAGGTGTTCTTTCGGGATATGACGGTCTTATCGCTTCGTGAGCATCTTGCACATTCTTTTTATCTGATTTTACATAATTATTCGGTACTGCAGGATAATATTTTTCTCCGTAATTTTTAAGTATAAAATCTTTTGCAGAAGCTTGTGCGTCGTCTGAAATACGTACGGAATCCGTTCTCATGTATGTAATAAGTCCGACTGCTCCGTCACTGCCAAGCTCAATACCTTCATATAATTTTTGTGCAATTTGCATTGTTTTTGCAACACCGTAGCCGAGCTTTGAAGAAGCTTCTCTTTGAAGTGTTGAAGTTATGAAAGGCGGTTGAGGTTTTCTTGTTGTTTCTCTTTTTGTAATTTTATCAACTTCAAATTCTGTTGTTTTGTCGTTTAAAATTTCAACAATTTCATTTGCCGTTTTTTCATCAGGAATTTCAATTTTTTTATCTTTATATTTTTGCAATTCTGCTTCAAATGAAGTTTTTTCTTTTTCCAATTCTGCCGAAATCGTCCAGTATTCAACCGGATTAAAAGCTTCGATTTCATCTTCTCTTTCGCAAATCATTCTAAGTGCAACAGATTGAACTCTGCCTGCTGAAAGATGATTATTTCTTAATTTTTCCCATAAAACGGGACTGATTTTATAACCTACAAGTCTGTCTAAAATTTGTCTTGTTTGTTGAGCTTTTACTCTGTCAATATCAATTTCTCTGGGATTTTCAACGGCATATTTTACGGCTTTTGGTGTGATTTCATTAAATTCTATTCTTTGTATTTTATCATCGCTTACATCTAATACTTGTCTTACGTGCCAAGCAATAGCTTCTCCTTCGCGGTCGGGATCGGAAGCCAGATATATTTTTTCACACTTTTGGGCAATTTCATTAAGTTTATCTACAACTTTTTTCTTTTCAGGAATGATTACAAAACTCGGTTCAAAATTCTTTGCAACGTCAAATCCGAGAACATTTTTAGGAAAATCTCTTATGTGACCAAAACTTGCTTCAATAGTATAGTTTTCCCCTAAAATCTTTTTTATTGTTTTTGATTTTGCGGGTGATTCCACTATAACAAGAGCTTTTCCTGATTTTTTAGTCTTTTTTGTTTCCTTCTCTTTTGTTTTTGTTGCTGTTTTTGCCATTTATTTATCTAAGCCTTTTGATATCTGTCACCGTTTACTTGTTTTATTATGCCCTTAAGCTCCATTGTTGTCAAGCACGTAAGTAAATCCTCAGTTTTTATTTTAGTTTCGCTTTGAATTGTGTCAAACCCTTTATCTTCAACTTCAAGCGAATCAAGGATTTTTGCTTCGTCTTGTGTTAAATCCAAATCTGTCAGTGGTAATTTTTGTTGTTCAGGTTGTTTTATTTCCCAGTTAAGTGCATTTAAAATATCGTTTGCCTCGGTTATAATTGTAGCTCCGTCTTTTATTAGTTTATAGATGCCCTTTGTATTTGGATTTGTTATAAGTCCTGGAATACACATTAGTTCTCTGCCTTGTTCCAGTGTTAAATTGGCACTTATAAGAGCTCCGCTCTTTATTGCAGCTTCAGCAACCAATGTTCCATAGCTTAATCCTGTTACTATTCTGTTTCTTTCTGGAAAACGAAATTTTAAAGGTTCAAAAGTCGGATAATATTCACTTAAAATTGCTCCTGAACCGTTTTCTATAATTTTATATAATTCTCTGTTGCTCTCAGGGTATATGTAGTCAAAACCTCCTGCAATTACTCCTATTGTTTTTAAGTTATTTTCAATTGCGCTGTAGTGTGCTGTAGTATCTATTCCTGAGGCAAGTCCCGATACTATGCAAACATCAGTATTAGCTAATCCGCTCAGTATTAGTTTTAGTGCTTCTTTTCCGTTGAAAGAGGCTTTTCTTGAACCGACTACGGCAATTGTTTTATCCAAGTTACAAGAATTTAAGTCCCCTTTTACGTACAAAACCGCAGGCGGGTTATCAATTTCTTTGAGTAATTTTGGGTAATTTTCACTTTCAAAAGTCAGGTAGTTTATACCGTTATTTGCAACATAGTCATAAACTTTTTCCCTATCAACCTTATTTCTTAAGTTTAAAAACTGTTCGGCTTTCTTTGTGCTAAGGTTTTCTATTTTTTTTAAATCGTCATAGGTTGCCCAAAATGCGCGTTCAATATCTTGAAAATGATTATATAATTCCAGAATAAAAGTCGAATTGATTTGTTCTATAGAGGAAAGTGCTATCCAATATTTGTCTTTCATAAACTTAGTCTAACACAAACTTTTGGCTCTGCAATAATATTACAAATTTTCCAGATTCAGGCTGTCATTTGTTATTACTTTCATTTCAAGTAATGTATCTTTTAAAATGTTAACAGGTTTTTTGTTCGATTGCTTAATTATATTTGCGTGTCTAAACGCTTCATATCCGTCTTTTCCTGTTGCAATATATGAATTTGTTATTATTTTATATGTTTTATTGTCATCAATATTTTTGTCTTTTAAATAATATTGCAAATATCTTCTGTTTGTTTGTTGTCCGTGCTGCAGTACTTGTTTTAAGTATTTACCCTTTATTTCAACAATTACAATATTATTTTCAAAAGGTAATATTTCAAGTGCGTTTGCGTAGGTTATATCTCCTTTAAAATTTTTGTTTATTCTTATAGAACCTGCATTTGTAATTATTCCGTCAACTTTTTCATTTTTAAATGCTCTTCGCATTGATACTAATACAAGTTTGCCAAGATTTGTTTGGGAGTGTTCTATTGTTGTTTGGTCTCCGATAAGAGTTATTTCAGAAGTTGCTAATATTTGCTTGGTAACTTTTTTTGCGTGGTTATCAAGTTTTGCAATTTTTTTATCAATTTGAGGGTTTGTCGGTATCGTTGGTGTAATTTTTTCGTAAGAAGATTTTGTAAGTTTTTTATTAAAATCTGTTATTCCGACTCTTACCCCGAATTCTCCGTCTTGGATTATCGGCACCCCGTTTACGTATTCAGGAGTATTAAAAAAGTAGTGGTTATGACCTCCGAGTATAAGAGTAATCTGTGGTATTGCTTTTGCAATTTGTCTGTCTTCGTCAAGTCCGCAGTGAGATAGGATAATCAATTTATCATACGGAACTTCTTTTATAATTTTGTTTATTTCATCAATCGGATTTGTAACTTTTATTTGATTTATATTTGCCAAATTGCCTAAATCAGAAGTTGTTACACCTATAATTAAAACTTTTTCATTATCAAAAGTCTTTGTTATGTACGGTTTGACAGTTTTTTTTAGGTATCGGTCGTTAAAATGAATATTCGCAGAAATAAATTGAGTCTTTGATTCTTTAATGTTGCGTTTTAATACTTTTAATCCGTTGTCAAATTCGTGGTTGCCAAGTGTAATTGCATCATAGCGTATATAAGGCAGTAATTTTGCTCCTGACTTGCCATAATCAAGTCGGTAGTACAAAGAACCTTGAAAATAGTCTCCGCTGTCAAGCAAGAGAACGTTCTTGTTTTGTTTTCGCATTTCGTTGACAAATGTTACTCTGCGCGAAAATCCGCCTTGATTTTTTGTACCTTTGTATTCAACGGGTGAAATTCTGCCATGAGTATCACTTGTGTGCAGTATCGTAAATTCTGCCGCAAAGCATACATTACCGAGAATTAAGCATAGTATCAGAATTACTTTTTTCATTTAATCTTTCTCCAAGTATACTAATTTTTTTCTTATTTTCCATTGGAACAGCGTCAGTATTAGTACAATGGCAAATAGTACGTAAGCAAGTGCGCTTGCTTTTCCTACGTTAAAATATTCAAAAGCATTTTTGTATATAGAATAAACCAAAACATTTGTACTGTCCAGAGGACCGCCTTGCGTCATTACGTATATCAAATCAAAGACTTGAAATGAACTTATTGCCGTTATAATTACAACAAAGAAAATTGTAGGTGACAGCAGAGGAACAGAAATGTATTTGAAAGTCTCGTATTCATTCGCCCCGTCTATTTTTGAAGCTTCTAACAACTCATTATTCATTGTGCTAAAACCTGACAAGAAGATTATCATATTGTAGCCGATTAGTTTCCATACCGAAACGATAATTAGTGCAGGCATTGCAAAGTTTGTATCGTATAACCAATTTATGTGAAGATTTAAAATTTGATTTAAAATCCCGATATTGGGGTCAAAAATCCATTCCCAAATAATACCTATAACTATCATTGGTGTTACGAATGGTAAAAAATATGCTATTTTAAAAAATTCACTTCCTCTGATTTTACAATTTATAATATACGCAAGAACAAGCGGTATTAAAACTCCTAAGAACGTTACTGATATTGCGTAAACAAACGTATTAGTCAAAATCTTAATTAAAACTGGCTCCGTAAATACACTTTTATAGTTTTCTAAGCCTACAAATTCAACAGTATTAAGTAAGTCCCATTTTGTGAAGCTTAAGCCGAATGAACAGAAAATGGGTATTATTATAAAAATCAATGTCCCTACAACCGCAGGTAATATAAAAATATATCCTGCGAAAGTTTGTTTATTAAGTAAATCAGATAAAATTTTCTTCATAACCTGCGTAAAACATTTTTATGTTAATATTATATATGAAAAACGGAGGATGAAAAATGATTACAAAATGGGCAAGTGCATTCGGTAAAAATGACATAAGAGGTGTTTTCGGTCAAGATGTAACTGAAGAATTATATTTTTATGTAGGTAAATCATATATTAGATATATCTCAAAATTATCGGGAAAGGAAACAAAAGACTTGTGGGTTACCGTTTGCAGAGATGCAAGAACTCATTCTCCTGCTCTTTCAAAGGCGTTGATAAGCGGTTTGACATCTGCGGGTGCAAATGTTGTAGATTTAGGTCTTGCTCCGACACCTATAGGTTATTATTCCGATGTTGTAGGTGTCAATGATAGTGTTACGGGTGGTGCTGAAATTGACGGAGCCATGATTGTTACAGCAAGCCACAATCCGAGCCAATATAACGGTTTGAAAATGACTTATAACGGACAAATTTTAGGTGAAAGCGCTATTCAGGATTTATACAAAATCGTTGAAGAAGTAAGCAAAGAATCTCTTTTGTCTCATACCTTCGGTAAAAAAGAAGAATACGATTTAATTCCTGATTATATAGATGTTATGAAGGCTAATTTCGGCAGAGTCGGCGAAGGAATTAAAGTCGTTGTTGACAGTGCTAATGGCACAGGCGGTGTTGTTGCTCCTTCTTTGTACCGTTCGCTTGGCTGTGATGTAGTTGAATTATATTCAATTCCTGACGGAAATTTTCCAAATCATCATCCAAATCCAAGTGATGAAAAGACTTTAGATGATATTAAAAAAGCTGTTGTTGAAAACAACGCTGATTTTGGTATTGCATTCGACGGAGATAGTGACAGAATCGGTGTTATTGATTCAAAGGGAAATTCAATGACTGGTGATAAGCTGCTTCTTATATATGCGCTTGATGTTATTGAAAAATATAGAGGCTCAGGCGTAAAACCGATTATAGTTTCTGAAGTTAAATGCTCTCAAGTCCTTTTTGACACAATAAATAATGCAGGTGCGGAAGCTGTTATGTGCAGAACAGGTCATGGTTTTATTAAGGCAAAAATGAAAGAAACCGGAGCTGTTCTTGCAGGTGAAATGAGCGGCCATACATTTTTTAAAGACAGATATTACGGATTTGATGATGCTGTCTATGCAGGCTGCAGAATTATAGAAATTGTTTCAAAACATAAAAAAGAAAATCCTTCATTTAAAGTTGAAGATTTGCTTGAACCTTTTAATAATATTTATTCATCGCATGAAATACGTTTAACATGTCCAAATCAATTCAAAAAGACTGTTTTATCAAATTTTGAAAAATATGTTAATGATAATCCGAACATGTTTGGCTCAAAAATAAAAAATATTATTACAATTGACGGTATGAGAATTGTTTTTGACGGTGGTTTTGCTCTTGTAAGACAAAGTAATACAGAACCTGTGTTCACTTTGAGATTTGAGGCAAAGACCAAAGAAGAGTGTGAAAGATTTGAAAAATCCATGGTTGAAAAAATAGAAGAATTTGTTAAGAATTGTTAATAAATTTTAAACGAAATTTCTGAAAAAAGTCAATTTTATCCTGAAAAATAACTTTATATAGATACGAGGTAATATATTAGAGGATAAATACATGACTTACAATTACAATCCTAATTTTTCAGGTGTAACGTATTCCGCATATGATATTGAAAATTTAGCAAAGTATGCAACAGGTGTTGCATTAACGAATAAAGATTCTGTAGGTGTTTCTGATGTTGTAACCGGCGCAACAGGCAACTTGGCTATTCAAGGTGCATCTTGGTTACGAAAAAACTGGGGTCACTACGGTGATGCTATGAAAACTGCAAAAGGCAGTGCTCAAGCAATGCGTGATGTTTATACAGCTGCTAATAAAGGTGTTCAAGGTGTTAAGGCTGTAGCTAACGCATCACAAGCAGCTCAAATTTTAGCAGCTATACCTGATGCTGAAAAATTAGCAACTATGTCAGATAACACAAGAAAATTATATGAAAGTGTAAGAAGTGCTGCAGAACAATTAAGCTCAACAGGTTCTGCAAGAGCAGCAGAAGTTGCTAACAGACGTTTGTGTCAAGCAAATGCTGCAGCAGCAAAAGATGCAGCTTCAAAAGCAACAGGTTTCTGGGGCAAGTTAGGTAACAAATTAGGCTTTTCAAAAGCAAGCAGTGCTATAAATGCTGCAGCAGCTAAAAGTCCTGTAGCAAGTAAATGTCTGAATGAGTTCAAAGCTCAAGGCGGAACTGCTATGTTAGTGATTGAAGGCGCAACAGAAGCAATTACTAATGTTGTTCCTACATTCAAAAAACTTGGTGCTAAAGCAGGCATGAAACAAGTTGGAAAATCAACTGTAAAAACCGCAGCTTCAGTTGGAGGTTGGGTTGCAGGTGCAGCATTAGGTACTAAAGTAGGTGCAGCTATCGGTTCTATCATCCCAGGTGCAGGTACAGCAGTTGGAGCAGTTGTAGGTGCTGCTATCGGTTCACTTTGTTCGTTAATCGGTGGTTCTTTAGGCAGCCGTCTTGCTAAGAAAGGTGCTGAAAAAGTTGTTGGTAAAGACGAATTGGTACTTGCTCAAGAAAAACAAGCAAAACAATTAGCAGAAGAAGCAAAAAATAATAAACAAGTTTTAAATCAAGTTGCTGTTGCTGCTGCTGAAAGATTAAATGCAGAAGGCTATGGTACTAAAGATGCTCAAATGGCATATAACAGTTTGGCTGCTATTGCAACTCCTCAAACAAATCCGTTTAGAGCTTAATTCGAAATTTATTATAAAAAAAGACCGATTACATTGTAATCGGTCTTTTTTGTTTGTCCCCTAATCTAATAGCTTTGCTTTAAAGTGAAGTAACTTTGAAATCACGTTCAATAGTAGTTTGACTTGATTCCATAGCTGCTGTCAAAACTTTTTCAATAATCAACTTAATGCTTTCAATGTCTTTTTTTAAGTTTGCAAAGTTTAATGTTTTTTGTTCTTCTAAAGCTTTTTTAAATTTTAAATAATTCATTTTTCTCATCATAATACATACTCCTATATTTATCTCTCACATGCTATATATCGGAATAACAAATTATAAACTTTAGATTTTCTGTATAAATTTGTAATAAAAGTTTACATTTGATAAAAAATTTGTTTAAAAATTTGTTGCAATAATTTCAAAAATGGGCTTTTATTGAATTAAATACTTTAATAGGAATATATGAATAAGATTTGATAATTTCTTTTTTTAACTTTTCATTTTTGATAATATTTAGAGCTTCCTGCCTTATAAGTAAATTATTTTTTAGGTTTATCCAAAAACGTTGTTTCGTTTTGCCCGCGTTTTTAGCATGTTCTCTTTTATTTACTAGATGTTCTTTTATAAGAAGTGAATTTCCCTGCAAGTGTGCTAAATTAAACAAAAATTTATCGGGACAAATTTTCCATAAATTTGCATTTTTATATTCTAAAATGCATTTGAGAAATTCTTTTTTTATCATTCCGCAGCTCATAGGAGACCACCACCACCCGCCGAAAGGAGCATTTTGCAAGTTTAATAAGGTGTCTTTATTTGAATTGCATGTAACGAGGGCAACATTGTTTTTTGTTAGTTCTTCAACAAGTGTTTTTGCAAATTCCGATTCTATTGTGTCATCTGAATCGATTATACTTATGTATTCTCCGTTAGTTTCTTTTAATCCGCTTATTATTGCTGCAAGCTGTCCTTTGTTTTGGGAATGTTTTATAAGTTTTATATCATCCGTTTGTTCCAAAATTTCAACTGAATTATCCGTTGAAAAATCATCAACAACAATTATTTCAATATCTTCATAAGTTTGTTTTTTTATGCTTTCGATAGTTTCTGAAATATACTCAGCGTAATTATAAGAGGTTACAATAAAACTTATGAGCATTAAACTGTACCGTTTTCTTTTTTATTGTGCAAAATGGAAGAAATAAGCGCGGAAATTATAAATGCAAGACCGATTAGTCCTGTAATCACCTCAGGCACTTCAACTGCTGTTGAAACAAACATAATTAAAGCCAATGCTCCGATTGCCCAATGTGCTCCATGTTCCAGATAAATATATCTGGCAAGAGTTTTCTTTTCAACAAGTAATAATGTCAGTGATCTGACAAACATAGCTCCGATAGAAAGTCCTATTGTGATAATAACAATATCCTGACTTAATGCAAACGCTCCTAAAACTCCGTCAAGCGAAAATGACGCATCTATGAGTTCCAAATATAAAAATGCAACAAGTCCGCCTCCCTTAACCGTTGCGGATAGTGCCTTTGCTCTTTCTTCTTCGTGTTTTTCAAGCCAATGCGTAATTCCGTCAATTGTCAGATATACCATAATACCTATTAGTCCTGAGGTCAATACGGATAATTTATATTCTGCCGAAACATAATTTTGTGTAATTAGTATAGCAATGGCTGTTACAATAGTTTCAAATCCTTTTATGTTTCCAAGGTGAGAACAACAATGCTCAATTCCTTTTATCCAGTGAGTTTCTTTTTCGCAATTAAAGAAATATGATAAAAATAACATTAGTAAAAACGCTCCGCCAAATGCAGCAATTGGTGCGTGTGTAAGGTGTAGATAATGTGCATATTGATTAGAATCATTTAACGCAATATTCAAAACTTTGATTATGCTTATTTTAGCAAAAATAGCAACAACTAAAAGCGGAAATAAAAATCTCATACCAAATACCGCAATAGCAATACCCCAAGTTAAAAAGCGGTGTTGCCAAACAGTTTCCATTTTTTCAAGTTTCATCGCATTTACAACGGCATTATCAAAAGACAAACTTACTTCAAGGATACCTAAAATAAATGCGATAAATACGCATAAAAAACCTGTTCCCTGATGAATATGTTCTCCCCAAAGATAAGCTGCCGTTATACCAAGAAGGGTTATTATTATTGAGCCAGTAAAGTGTTTCATGCTAAGTCAAATCCTTAATTAAGTTCAGAGCCTTTTCTTTCAAGTTGTTTAAGTCGGAATCATTATAAACTATGTAATCCCAATTTTTAATATTATCTAATCCCGTTTCGGTAACGTCGTTTTCACCGACAAGATTTCCTCTTTTCATTCTTATTTCTCTCGGACATTCAACTCTTATGGCAACAGCTCCTGCTTTTTTAAAGGTTTCGTATTCAAAAGGAACTCTTACATCAGTAACCATAATATTTCCTTCTTGAGAAATAATTTTTTTTATCCAATAATCATCACTTTGACTTCTGCCCCAATTTCCAAGGTCAATTAGTCCCTGACGATATTGAGATTTATTTTTTTCTATTTCTTCATAAGTCAGATTATGTTGTTTACCGTACTCAAGTTTTATTATATCCCCCATAGCACAGCGACGATATTGAGGCATGTTTTCCAATAAAATTTTTGCAAGCGTGTCTTTGCCGGAATATTGTTTTCCTGAAAAAATAATAATTTTGTCAGCCATGTTTCCCCCATAAGTTTTATGTTAATTTTATTATACGTCAAATAATTTAATATTTTATAACTAATTTCTTGATTTTTGGCATGCCTTTAAGCTATAATGAACAGGTTACATTAGTTTGAAAGTCGGAACACAAATGGCATTAAATTTTCAAGAATTAGTTTTTAATTTACAAAAATATTGGGCTGAACAAGGTTGTATTATTCAACAGCCTTATGATATTGAAAAAGGTGCATCAACAATGAATCCTGCAACTTTTTTAAAAGCTCTGGGTCCTGAACCTTGGCATACGGCTATGGTTGAACCTTGCAGACGACCAACCGATGCAAGATATGGAGAAAATCCAAACAGATTAGGTCATTATTATCAATTTCAAGTTATAATGAAACCTACTCCAAAAGATGCTCAAGAATTGTATTTAAAATCTTTGGAAGCTATTGGTATTGATTTAACAAAGCACGACGTTCGTTTTGTAGAAGATAACTGGGAATCTCCAACATTAGGAGCAGCCGGTGTTGGTTGGGAAGTTTGGCTTGACGGTATGGAAATTACTCAGTTTACTTATTTTCAACAAGTAGGCGGTTTGGAAGTAAAACCTGTTGCGTTGGAACTTACTTACGGAGTTGAACGTATTGCAATGTATTTGCAAAATGTACAGCACTTTAAAGACATAAAATGGAATGAAACTTATAACTACGGCGAAATATTTATGCAAAATGAGGTGGAACAGTCAAAATACAATTTTGAAGTTTCAAATTCAGATTCTTTGTTCAAAATGTTTGATTTGTTTCAGGCAGAAGTTGATAACTGTGTTAACTCAGAGCTGGTATTGCCAGCATATGATTATGTGTTAAAGTGTTCTCACACTTTTAATTTGCTTGATGCAAGAGGCGTTATAAGTAAAGATGAAAGAAACAACTTTATAAATCGTATTCGTTCAATGGCATCAAAAGTTGCGAAATTATATGTAGAGCAAAGAGAAAAATTAGGTTTTCCACTATTAAAAGATAAATAGTATATAGCAATTATACTAACTACCGCGAAAGAAGAAAATGGCAACAAAAAGAGAATTTAGAATAGATTTTACAAAAGCTGGATTAAGAAATATACTAAAGCGTAAAAAACCTGAAGAAATGCTTAAGGATGCTAAACGTAAGGGTTTAAAGAAAACCCTTACAGCATTTGATTTAATTATGCTTGGTGTTGGTGCCATAATAGGTTCGGGTATTTTTGCTGTTGTTGGTATTGCAGCAGCAGGCGGTCCTGAAAGTGTCGGAGCTGGTCCTGCATTGACTTTATCAATGCTGATAGCGACTGTTGCCTGTGTTTTTTCTGCCCTTTGTTATTGTGAATTTGCTACAATGCTTCCTGTTGCTGGTGGTGCTTATATTTATACCTTCGCAACTTTGGGCGAATTTATGGCTTGGATTATAGGCTGGGTTTTATTATTGGAATATGGCGTAGGTTTTATAGCAGTATCTTGTGCTTGGTCAAATTATTTTGTTCAACTTATGAGAGGTTTTCAAGGTACTTTGCCTGCTTGGATTACAAATCCTCCGATTTGGTTGGTTTCGGATTATCGTTCTATAACTTCTCAAGTTACTGCAAATGCGGATATTCCGACTTTATTTGGTATTCCTTTATGTATAAACTTACCCGCAATACTTATAATTTTGTTTATAACTTGGATTGTAAAAAGAGGTACTAAAGATTCTACAATATTAGCTACCGTAATGGTTGTTTTAAAACTATCGGTTATTGCGTTGTTCGTTTTTGTAGGTGCATTTTATGTAAAACCTGAAAATTGGGTTCCTTTTGCTCCTAACGGTTTTGACGGAGTTTTTATGGGGGCTTTTATAATCTTTCTTGCTTATGTGGGATTTGACGCTCTTGCAACTACCGCTGAAGAATGTAAAAATCCTCAAAGAGATTTGCCGATTGGTATAATAGGTTCTCTTTTAATAACAACAATTGTATATATATCTGTTGCGTTGGTCTTAACAGGCATGCAGTCAACTTGCGGAGCCGCTTGCGGTATGGAAATACCTCAGGGCTTTTTGGATGCTCCGTTGGCTTATGTTATGTCAGTTGTTCATCAGGATTGGGTAGCAGGATTTATTTCAGTAGGTTCCTTAGCAGGTTTAACATCTGTTTTGCTGGTAATGTTAATGGCTTGCACAAGAATTTTATATGCTATGAGTCGTGATAACTTTTTACCACCTATTTTCAGAAAATTAAACAGAAAAACAAGAACTCCGAATGTAATTACGTATGTAATTGCAGGTATTGCAATAATAGGCGTAATGTTTTTAGATTTGAACGTTGCAGCTCAATTATGTAATTTTGGAACATTCACGTCATTTATAATAATTTGCGTTGCAGTTTTAATTTTAAGAAAAATTGATCCTGAAAGACACAGACCGTTTAAAGTACCTTTTTCACCTTGGTTTCCTCTTGCAGGAATTTTATGCTGCGGTGTGTTAATGGTATTTTCTATGAGAAATCTTAAAACTTCTGCAATTTTATTCCCTATTTGGCTGGGTGTTGGTGCATTATTATATTTCCACTACGGGTATAAGAAAAATCGTAAAAAAGAAGCTAAGATTTTAGAAATTAAAATGAAAGCTATTGAAAAAACGAGATTGAAAGAATTAGAAAATAATGGATAATAAAGGACAAAATTTTTCAAATAAAATAAGAAATATTGTAAGTGCTGCTTTAACCAAGAAAAATACTGATGAATTGGTGTCGGCAAGCAAACATTCAGAGTTGAAAAAATCCTTGAATATCTTTGATTTGGTTATTATCGGTATAGGTGCTGTTGTTGGTACGGGTATTTTTACTATTATCGGAACAGCAATTCAGGGCAGCCAGGATACGGTGGGAGCAGGTCCTGCTATTATAGTATCAATGCTTTTTGCCGCAATTGCATGTGTTTTTTCTGCGTTATGCTATTCTGAGATAGCTTCAATGATACCTGTTGCAGGTAGTGCTTATACATACACTTACGCTTCAATGGGCGAATTTATGGCTTGGATGGTCGGCTGGTTGTTGATGTTGGAATATGCAATCAGTAATATTACGGTTGCCTGTGCTTGGACAGGATATTTGGTTCAGTGTTTAAAAGGTTTTAAGCATATCTTGCCTGATTTTGTCGTAAATTTTCCTATGTGGTTAAGAAACGATTTTAGGTTTATGTATTCATATTGTGATAAATATGGTTTGGATCCTCATACGCAAATGCCTTTTATTTTTGATAAAATTCCATTTGCGGTTAACCTTCCTGCAATTTTTATTGTTTTTGTTTTAACTTTATTGTTAATCAGAGGTATTAAAGAATCTACAAAATTTGCAGGAATAATGGTTTGCGTAAATATGCTTATGATACTTTCATTTGTTGTTGTAGGAGCTTTTTATGTAAAACCTGAAAATTGGGTTCCTTTTGCCCCTGGCGGTTTTGAAGGAATTTTAAGCGGTGCTTTCATAATATTTTTTGCGTATATTGGTTTTGATGCAATTTCGACAACTGCCGAAGAAGTTAAAAATCCGCAAAAAGACCTTCCTATTGCTATTTTGGGTACTTTGATTTTATGTACTGTTTTATATGTATTGGTTGCACTTGTGTTAACAGGTATTGTTCCTTTGGGACAAATTGACACACAGGCTCCTATTGCGCATGCGATGAGGTTAATTCATAAAGACTGGATTGCAGGATTTATTTCTGTGGGTGCATTGTGTGCTTTGACGTCTGTTTTATTGATTTATCAACTTGGAGCAACAAGAATTTTATTTGCAATGAGTCGTGATAAATTTTTACCTAAATCTTTGCGATTGATTCACAGAAAGTACAGAACCCCTCATGTTTTAACATGGTTAGCAGGTATTGTTGTAATGATATGCGCATTATTTATGGACTTGAGTATATCTGCTGAGTTATGTAATTTTGGAGTGTTTACTTCATTTATTATAATTTGTATTGCCGTATTGATTTTGCGAAAAACAGAACCCGACAGAAAAAGACCGTTTAAAGTTCCGTTCGTTCCATTATTTCCTATTTTAGGAATACTTATGAGTGGATGTTTAATGGTGTATTCAATGAAAAGTCTAACTACATCATCATTATGGTTTGTTGCTTGGCTCATTGTAGGTTTTTGGATTTACGCTGCATACGGATACCACCAAAAACGTCTTGAAGATAAAAGAAAAAATTTCTATAATAGAAAGTAGGTTTGAGTGGAAAACATTGAATTTATAATTACTATAATAGAAAGTATTTTGGCGTTGGCTATACTTGCAGCGTTTATATTTGGTTGTACAAAATCCTTTGGGTTAAAAGGATTTGTACTTTCTGTTAGTGGTTTTATACTTTTATTTTTAGGAATTGACTTATTTGAAAAATTTATCAATTATTCGCTAGATAATGCACCTATTTTTATCATTATATTTTTTGCATTTGTTTCAATATTTCTTATTTGGGTAACTATATATACAATCTACGAACAAATTAAGGATTTAAATAAACATGAAAAATGGTTATTTATAAAAAAATGCCTCAAACAAGTTTTATACGTAGCACTACTGTTTATACTATCAGCACTAATAATTTTTGGAATATTTATGCTATTATAAATAATATTTTATGATTGTTTAGTTAATAATAAACATTTTATACAACATAATTGTCATACATAACTGTCTTACGTCATATCACTCAGTCAAGCAAACAATCCTGTGAATTGTTTGCGAGAGATGCTACAGTATCTGTTTATTTAATATATAGATACCGTGTCAAGCACGGTATGACACAAGTAATAAGTAAATTATGTCATACCACACAACAACATTGTCACACCGCACTCGTTGCGGTGTCTTTTAATATTTCATGATAGATACCACACAAATCAAAATCTTTGCTCATTTCATTTCGCAGATTTTGTATTTTGTGGTATGACAAACAATCATGTCATACCGCACGAACGAAGTGAGTTGCGGTATCTTTAATTATATAAAATTTCTAAAACACGCATTATTATTAGAAAGGCAATATTTTTATAAAAAAATCCTTTATATAAATAAGGAATAATAATATATTTCTATAAAAATCAGCGAACAT
>CAJOPF010000064.1 GCA_905236205.1 Candidatus Gastranaerophilales bacterium | reverse complement strand
GTTCCAAGTAATTCAGCGTAAGGATGAATTGCCTGTTCACGTTCCGCCGTACATAAAAATTCACCTTTAAGGCTGTAAACTTTAACGTATGACAAATCAAACATATCGTATCTTGCAACAACCTTTTGATTTAATCCTACTAATTTGTTGTTATGATAATAATTATCAAATAAGCGAATTGTCCCTTTATGTATTTTAATTTCTTTTGAAACAAGCATTAAATCATCAAGTAAAGAAATATCTACACCGTTGCCTTTTCCTGCGTTAACGTATTCTTGAATAGTTTTTGTTTTGTCGTTTTTGGCTTGTCTTTGTCTGTATGTTTCATTAAGCCATTTTTCAAACAAAACTTTTGTTTCTTCAATAGTCGGAACAAAATCACCTTGAATGGTTTTATGAAATTTCTCATTTCTTTTTGTACTTGCAGGTTGATTTTCAATAGTATTTCCAATATAAGACGGCATTTGTTTTGCCATACTTTCTGTAAGTTCTTTAAAGAAACGTTCAACAAGTTTTGCACGTCCATTGTAAGGTTTTGAAAATATAGTTTTTATACCTAATTGAGCATATAAACCTTGAATACCGGAAGATGTAAAATCTACTCTTTTTTCACCTGTAAAAGTCTTACCTTTGAATGCTCTACCATTATCTAAATGTACTACTTTTGGCATTCTGCCGAGATAAATAATAGCGTGTCTTAAAGCTGATGCAATAGATTGTGTATTTTCAGATGTCATAATCTCATAACCTACAATATCTCTGCTTGCATCATCTTGGAAAGTTACAAGAGTTGCACGGCACGGTTTGCCTGTAATAGGGTCTTTAACCATAAAATCAAGAGTGTGTCCGTCGCCTGTGATAACATCACCTACATTTAGTCTTGAATTATCTTTTGTAATATGCGGTAATTGTTTATCTAAAGCTGCTTTTAAACCGCCACGTGAATATTCAACCATATCAGCGTGGTTACGTAATACATAATTCCAAACGTGTCTGTATGATTTTAGACTTTTTGCCTCTATACCTTGTTTTTGTAAATCTTTTACAATAAATTCATACGCTTTTGCTAAAACATATTTGTTTTGATGCAGCATATATTTAAGCAATAAATATTTTTCAATGAGTGATAAATCGCTTATTAATTGACTTTCACAACCGTAATTGTAATTATTAATTAACGCTTTCCAATCGTTATTAGAATCATTCCAATCTTTATTCCAACGATATAATGATTGAATAGAAACTTTGCCTAAATTATCATATAAATTTTCACTATATAATTTATTATTATATAAATGTAAAAATTCTTTATCTGCCTCTGTTTTATTTGCTGCATTACTTCTGAAATTTTGCCATTGAATAATTAAATCAATCTTAAATAAAGCGTTTTGCTTTGCTTTTTCCGGAATTACATAATTTGTAGTATCTTTTTCGGTTAAAGAAAAACTTTCAAGCAAAGTCATTTCTTTGGAAGTTAAAGAAACAGGTGCAGAAGGATTTTTGTGAAATGATAGTTCTGCACCGGATAAATGGGCAATAGGGAAATTTTCCGTACACATATCCCTATTGCAATCTCTTAGGTCGGAACCTCTAAACTTTGCTTGAATTTCAGGTTCAAGCGAAGAAAATAAAATTTCATACTGTTGTCCGCCATTACTCATAACAGGTCTTGTTTGATATTTTTTAGCTTTACAACGTTTTTGAATAGCTCTAATTGTAAACCCTGATGCCTCAGCAACGTCTTTGACCTTTACATATATTAAATTTTCGTTTAAATCTTTACCCAAGTTATGATGTCCTTAAAATTATATTTCTTCTAATATTTCTTGATATGTTTCTATCTTGCCTTGTAATTTTGTTATTAAATCTTTTGCAGATTGGATTTTTATTTTTAAATAATCTTTAAATAATTCGTTATTTGATGATTTAATGGTATTGTTATCTAATAATATCGGTATATTTTGTTGTTCTGTCGGCTCTGTTTTAAAAAATTGTGCATAATTAATATCGTATTTTGATGATTTAGTTTGATTATAAGTTTTTTTACTATATGAATTATGGCAAAGTTTGCATTGACAATAATAACCGTCTGATGTGTGATTGCTCTTGTAAAATTCTGTTATTGGTTTTACTTCACCGCATTTTGAACATTTTTTAGTTTTTATTTCTTCTGTCATTATGTTTTCCTTTTTTGTTTTTTCTATTTGTTGATTTTTAAGATTTTGTAATATTACAGGAATTTCTTTTTTATGTATTTCTAACAATTTAAGTTCTTCAACTGTTGGTGTTGCAAGATACTTTAAATCAGCAAGTAAATCATACGCACTTGGTGATGTTATATTTTTTACTCCCATAATCTTTTATGCCGTTTCTTTTCTGTCAAAGTTAAATCCGTATTGTTCTTTAAAATCCTCGTAATCACTTTGGTTTACAAACCATTTGTTACGGACTTTTCTACCTTTTAAGCGACCGTCTTTTAGGTAAACTCTAATTTGTGCAATTCCGATTGGTAAATCTTTTTCAATTTCATCTAACATTAAAATGCTATTGTTCATAAATTCCTTTCATGGTATAAAACTTACATAAAGTTTATTAATAAAAAATAAACTTAAACAATGTGTTAATTATACACATAATTTGTTAATAAATCAACAATTTATTCACATTTATACACAGGACATATGATAACTTGGCTTTGATATGCAATATAGTAAACTTTTAGAGAATTTAAATAACTTAACAAAATGTAATATAAAGCAAAAAGAAATTGCGGAAGTATTAAATTTAACACCTCAGGCTTTTAGCAATAGAATAAAACGAGGAGTTGAATTAAGTTCTGCGGATATAAAGAAAATTGAAAATAAATATAATATAAAATATCAAGAAAAAAATACTGAAGAATGTATCAATATACCTAAAAAAGGTGATGTTTCGGCAGGTCTTGGTATTGGTCAAGAAGTCTTTAATGAGGATGTAACAGAATATTTTCCACTTCCTAAATCACTATTTAAAGAAATTGGTGCAAATCCACAAACATCCTGTATTATTAATACAAGCGGAGAAAGCATGTTTCCTACAATAGTGGGTGGTTCAGATAAAATATTAATTGATTTTTCTAAAAAAGAGATATATGACGGTAAAATATATTTAATAAGATATGATAATACATTATTTGCAAAGAGGTTACAAAAATTGCCAAACAATAAATTAAGAGTAATTTCAGATAATGTTAATTATGAACCTTATACCATTAATTTGTCTGATAAATCTTTAAATTTTGATGTAATTGGCAGAGTAATGTGGATAAGCAGAGTTCTATAAATATTAAGTAAAATCATAAAAAAAATAAGATATAGATTACAAATGGAGGAATATTTAAATGGAATTTGTTGAAAAAATTAACGAATTAAAAGAAAGAGCAATTAACTTAAAAGATAGCTTAAAAACAGAAGAAGCAACCAAAAATGCATTAGTGTTACCTTTTTTGAATGCTTTAGGATATGATGTGTTTAATCCACTTGAAGTTATACCAGAATATATTGCAGATAGCCGCCTAAAAAAAGATGAAAAAGTTGATTATGCAATTTTATTAGATAATAAACCGATAATTTTAATTGAATGTAAAAAAGTTGAAAATGAAAAATTAGATATAAAAAAACACGGTGGACAACTTTTCAAATATTTTACAGCATCAAAAGCTAAATTTATTATTTTTACAAATGGACTTGTATATAAATTTTTTTCAGACATTGATGAACAAAATATTTTAGATAGAGAACCTTTTTTCATTTTTAATCTACTTGATTTTAAACCAAATCAAGTTGTTACTTTAGAATCTTTCTGCAAAGAAAAATTTGATATAGAAAAAGTCTATTCAAGTGCTGGAGATTTAAAATATATCAAAAGTTTTGAAGAAGTTATTGAAAAAGAATACAGAAACCCTTCAGATGATTTTGTTAAATATTTACTTGATAAATCTGAAATATATGACGGTATAAAAACATCTAAAGTTATTGAAAGACATAAAAAGACTGCTGTTGAAGCTTTTAACCTTTTTATGTCAAAAGTAATGAAAACATCACTTGATTTTAATTTAGCAGTAAAAACAAAAGAACAAGATGAAACTGATGATAAAGAAGTTGTAACAACGTTAGAAGAAATAGAGGGTTATGCCATTGTGAAAAGTATTTTAAATGGTGTAATTGATATAACTCGTGTAACATATAGGGATAATTTAAGTTATTTTAATGTAATACTTGATGACAACATATTAAAAACAATATGTAGATTATATTTAAATAAATCCAATAAATATATATCTTTTTTAAATAATCAAAATGGTGAAAAACGTTCAAAAGAAGAAAAAATTCTTATAAATTCAGTATCTGATATTTTTAATTTTAAAGAAAAAATAATAAATAAAATTAATGAAATTGAAATTAATTATTCAAAAAAGACATCAAAAAAATAAAAATAATTAGTTTTAAATTTAATATAAAAACAAGGTGGCATAACCACCTTGTTTATTTGTATTTAGGCATTTATGCATTAGGTCATTTTGCTTTTGTCTGTCTTGGATTGTCTTGGATTATTCGGGTACGCACAGCCTTGTTGCTCGTTTAAAATGCTGTCGCAATTTTAGCAACTTCGCAATCGGCTGTCTGCTCTCACGGGTTTCGCTGTCGCTCACCCTACCGCAAATCCGCTATTCAGTTGTCAATGTGCAATTTGTTTTTATGTCATTCCGAACTTGTTTCGGAATCTGTTGTTTATTAGATGCTGAAATAAATTCAGCATGACAGTTTTAGCTCCGTAGTGCTGAATTAATCAGTTTTTCAGGCAGTTTGTTTAATTCTGTTTTTAATATATTTGTTTGTGCTGCATCCAACACGTTCGATACATTCAAATTCGATAAATATTTTTGTACTATCGGAGCTGCTTTATTCAGTCCTGCAACTTTTATTTCGTTTGTAATCGTTGTTTGAACGTCATTTAATATTCTCATTCCTGTATCACCTAAAGCCGTTATATCACCGTCTTGCAATGTCGATACAACAGAATCAAACACATTTGAAACCATAATGTCTTTTGCTTTGGCTAAAAACTTTTGCATTTTGTTAGATGTGTCGCTAACCTGTTGTAAATCAATATCAGGATTTGTTTTTGTCTGCTGTTCAAATTCAGTTACACTGTCCGGATTTTCTAACAAATTAACTTCTATTTCGGCATAAATAAGTGCATCATCTATTTTCTGCTCTGCTGTTACTCTCAAACCGTTTATTACATAATCACCAATATAAACACCGTGTTGAAAATAATTTATAACATCTCTGTTTTCCGCTTTTTCTTCCAATTCATCAATAATGTTTTGCGGATTACAAAAAGAATAATGTAACTTAATACGCAATGAAAAACTTTTTAAATTTTCATCCCCTGCAATAATAGACGGCTTGCCGTTTACACTTGTTTGCTCTATGTATTTGTATTCTTTTGAATATTCAAGCGTTTCAGTACGGTTAAATATTTGCTCTAATGTCATTTCTTGCATTATTAATATTCCTTTCGTTTCGGTTTATTCGGGTACGCACCGCCTTGTTGCTCGTTTAAATTGCTGTCGCAATTTTAGTAACTTCGCAATCGGCTGTTTGCTCTTACGGGTTGGGTTCGCTATCGCTCACACGGCACCCTACCGAAAAACCGATTTATTAATCGTAAATGTAATATCAAAAAACTCGTTTATTCCTGCTTGTTGTGTTGTTAATCCGTTTAAATCAACAGAATAAACACCGTCTATTGCACCGATTTTTGTATAAATGTGCGACGGTTCAATACTTGCTTTAAGCGTTTTTCTTATTTCTTTTTTATATTTTTCCGCAGCTTCGTCAACTGCATCACAAACACTGTTAAAATCTGCATCCGCTTTTACAAGTACATTCATTGTTATTGATGTATTTACTTTCTCCGGTGCTATTACATTCACATAATCAGTCATAGGATTTACGCTTTCACCTGTTAATAAATCACTTACATCCTGCAAGACTGTTTGCGGTGTAACATCATCATCAGTAAGCGGATAGATATTAACCGTTGCTTGTGGCGGAATTTTAAAGCAACATGTTACATCATCTTTTGTAAAAGTTATAGAACCTGCTTTATAATCAACACTTGCAGTAAAATCACCTGTGTTAATACTTCCGTTTTCTTCCGTATAAGTATCATCACCTACTTTAATCGTTGCAGGAATAACAGGACTTTCAGCCTGTGCATCAATAATATTTGCATTTGCTGACAGTGTATGATAAATATAACTTTGTCTTGAACCGGCACAACTAAAACTTTCAGGTGATAAAAGAATACGTTTAATATATGGTGTATCATCCTCAACATCCGCACCGCCCGATACTCCGTTTATATTTTCAACAGATTGAATATAACTAATCGGTTTAACCAAAATATTTATATCACCAATGCCGTAAGCGTTTGCATATTCGCCTATTGTTTCTGCCTCTATTTCTACCGTTCCGACAGTTTCACCTGCAGGTATTACACAATTTTCTGTTGTGAAAAAGCTGTATCCTTCATCTTTAGATAATATTTCAAGTCCTTTTGGTATCGTTAAATCACTTGTAAATGTTGTGTTTAATGTGATTTTTATAAAATCTTTTCCTTTACTGCCTTTTAAACGAGGTGTACCAAACATTTCTCCGATACAATCTAAAATAGGTCCTCTGCTATATTGCGTTAAATTTAATCTTGCAGCATCATTAAATTTATTCACTAATAACGAGGCTTTATAAACAATCAAACTTATTAAAAGTCGTTCATCCTGTGCAGGATATAAAGGCTTTCCTGTCAATTCTTCAAACCTTTTAACAAGTTTTTGTTCTTCAGCTTCCGTGTCATATTCAAAAAATATCGGTAAATTACTAGACATAATATTTTTTTATCCTTTCCGCTTTTGTTTGCTTGCTTTGAAATGTTACTTCAATTACGATTTTGCCATTTTCGTCATAACTTGAATTTATTTCTACTATTTCACCTCTCGGCTCTTGAATTGTAAATTCTTTTAAGATAATAGTTTTGGCTATCTGCAAAGCGTTTTTAGGTTTTTGACCGATTGCCTCAATGATGTTGCATCCGATATTTGGCTGTAATGGTATATCACCTTTTGAAGTATTAAAAATAGTATCGTAGCATTGTTCAATGTCGTCTAAATCGGTAACGACTTCACCGCAAGCACCTCGCTTTTTCTGCCAGTTTGTAGTATCTATTTCATATATATTTGCTCGTTTAACCATTTATTAAAGCTCCTTTATTTTGTGTCATTCTGAACTTGTTTCAGAATCTGTTAGTTTGTAAGATGCTGAAATAAATTCAGCATGACAGGTTTATTTATAACATACTGTTATTTGGTTGACCTGTTGGTAAACCATTATTACCGTTTGAATGTGTGTGCGGATTATAAACATCACGCATTGCCTGCATTGAACCTTTTTTGTCAAAAACATCTTTTGCAACTTTTAAATTCTTTGTCATTTCTACTTCGCAATCAAAAATAACTTTATCAGCTGCTTTTACATATATTTGACCTTTGACATCCACTGTATGTTTATGTTCCGTTTTGTCATATTTAAAAAGTGTTCCGTCCTCAAATGAAAGCAATTTAACGTTTTCATCTTCCAAAATACAAACATCCTCATCATTGTATAAAGCACCTATTATACAGCCGTCCTCAAAATCTTCCGTTACGCACGCTGCAACTTCCGTATTTATCGCTAAACTGTTTGAAGATTTGTCTTTAACCGTGCACAATTGCGGAACAAAAAACCAACCGGATTCGAATTCATCAAATTCATGTATCTTTATTCTGACCTGATGAGGTCTTGATGCAACTACTGTTCCAAATACTAGCATTTTTCTATATCTCCTGTGATAGTCCACGCATCAGCAGAAATATCGTGTGTGGAATGTTTTATGTGATATTTTCCGCTTAAAATACCAACATCATTAAGTTGAAAATTAACACCTGCAAAAAACTTTGTATTTGTTTTTTCAAGTGTAATAGAACCTTTTACTGCCTTTGAACCTGCTTTTAAATTAGCCTCCGCTTTTAGTTTTGCATCCTCTTTTGAGGCACATTTTAAATTTAATTTCAGTGTGTCCGTGCCTTTATCTCTGCTTGCAGTATATGTACATAATTTCTTTGTTTTAGCGTTAAAATATTTAACTGAACACGCTTTATAAACTTTTGCACCTGTATCTGATAAACTAACATTTGAAAAGTCATTTTTACCGACAGTAAATAATACATCTGTGTCGGTTAATGAGCCTGTGGATGTAAATGTTAATAATCCGTCTGTGATTTTGAAAATATAACCGTAAAGTTTAGAAATACGTTTTAAAAATGCTAAATCGCTCTCCTGCGTTTGATTAACACGGTTTATATAAACGTTTCCCTGCTCTCCTGCAACCTTAAAACCATAAATATTACCAAAATATTGTGCTATTTTATTTAAGGTTGTTTTTTCAAAAAATCTTGTGTTTGATGTTCGTACAGGGCTGTTGATTGTTGCTGCAAGTGCTTTTATTTCCATAACATCACCGCTGTTTGAAAAATTAGAAGATATTTCATCAATCGTAAAAGTGCCGCAGTTTAAAACCTCTTTTGTACCCTTATTTGATACTCTGCAAGATAATTTAGCACCCTTTTGCGGATACCAGTCATTTTGAAATAATTTTTCGTTATCTCTTAAACGCACAACTAATTCATCAGACTGTTCTTCCTCGTAATCATCATAAGTAATACTTTGAAGATACTTTGAAAAATCTTTGCTGACATCATGATTATTGTATTTTAATTCAATTTTTACTTGTTTTGCTGTTGGCATTAGTCCTCTCGTTTCCAATATGGAAAATTCACATTATTTTCTTCTAACAAATCCTTTACAGGTATTCTGATTTCTGTATCTGCATCTATAACAGGTTTTATAGGTATATGCGGATTTGCGGAAATGATGTCTTTGTAATCGTATTGGTTTCCGTAAAATTTACTTGCGATTAAATCCCACCTATCGCCCTGTTTAGTCTTATACATATAATATTCTGTCATATTTTGTACCTCGTTTCATTTAATATTGTTTTAAACTGTGTTTAAATTTGTTATTTTGTAGGTTAATGTCATTCTGAACTTGTTTCAGAATCTGTTAGTTTGTAAGATGCTGAAATAAATTCAGCATGACAAAGAATTATATCTTTTTAGTCGCATATTTAATATTCTTTATGTACCACCAGTGAAGTTCAAAAACTATATCTTCTATTTGTTGGTCGCTAAACCTTATAATCTCACGTTTTGGCATATTTCTTTCTTCATAACCAAAATTATGAACCGCTGCATATTCTTTTGGTGAACCAATAGTTAAATCGTTTGATGTAACTTTACCTATAAAACTTGTTCTTAAATCACCGGATGCCTCAAGTATTTTTTTATCTTCTCCATATTCTTTTACTTTTTTTGCTTTATAACCATTACTTAATTCTTCCCACTTATCACCTGATGCAGTGCCTTCGGTTTCAAAATTATCATCAATAGCAGCTAAAATTGTTTGACGTAAAACCCGGAATAACGGCTTTAGGTCAGAAGTCAAGTCTGCTAATTCCGTTAATTTTTTTTTGATTTCTTCATCATTCATTTTTGCTGTAAACATTTTATCTGCCATATTTTTATCCTATTTGTTTCTAATATTTTGTCATTCTGAACTTGTTTCAGAATCTGTTAATTTGTAAGATGCTGAAATAAATTCAGCATGACAGGTTTTATCTGTATTTTAATTCTTCCTTAATTACGGAAATAACTGCAATAATTAATGCAAATGGAATTATTAAAATATTCAATATTCTGTTTAATATTTTTTTGATTTTGTTTTTCATAGGCTTGAAATTCCTTTTAAAATGTGTCATAATGGTGTTGGATAGAATAAACGAGAGTCCAAATAAATCGGAAATGGCTCGGAGAAGTCCAGTGAAACGGGGTTGGCGTTCCCGC
>CAJOPF010000063.1 GCA_905236205.1 Candidatus Gastranaerophilales bacterium | reverse complement strand
GCAGAAATCAGAAATAAAGAGCGCGAATAGAAATCAAGTAAATTGAAATAAAAACAGAAAGCAACCGATAAAGTTTGGTTGCTTTTTGGTTTTGAAAAAGTTGAGTAAATTTTGTTAAGATTTGTAAACTTGTTTTTGCTTGTGTCTATTGCCTTAAAATCTTTTGTTAATCATGAATTACAAGATTTTGGCAATTATTTTATAAAAAAAAACTTTATTAAAGTACGAGAGAAATTAGAGAGAAAATATGACACCGATTAACAATTTTAATTTTAATAACTTTGTATTTTCTACAAATCCGTTTATTGGTTCTTTAAATCAAGATATTTTCTCTGCTGTTCAAACTGCAAATATGCAAGGTTTGTTCTCAGCTATGAATTCTTTTAATTTCTCATCAGGCATTAACCCATTTTCTTCTTTCAATTTCTCAAATCTCAATTTCTCAATGCTTGTAATGCCGGCAGTTAATTTTCCAACATTCAATTTCTCTAATTTTGCAACTTCAACTTATGGCGCAAGTGCAACTGTATCGAGACCTTCTTTAACAGGTAGAAGAGTTCAAGATGCTTTACGTTTAGCAGAATCTCAAATTGGTGTTAGAGAACAAACCGGTCACAATGACGGTGCTCAAATTGATGTTTACAGAAACGGTAGACACAACGGAGCTGCTTGGTGTGCATCATTTGTTTCTTGGTGCTATGGTCAAGGTCAAAATACAGACAACAGTACAACATTCGGTTATGATGCTTCTTCTCAAAGTATTAGAAAGAAAGCTCAAAAAGCAGGTTTTTATCAAACAGTTCAATCAGGTTATGTTCCTCAAGTTGGTGATATTGCTGTTTGGGATAACGGAGACGGTACAGGTCACGTAGGTATCGTATCTAAAGTTAACGATGATGGTTCTTTTGAAACTATTGACGGAAATTACAGTGATCAAGTAAGAAGAGTAAGACGTACAAGATCTTCTCAAAACCTTTCAGGTTTTGTTCAAATGAATGAATGGATTGCTGCTAATGAATCAGGTTCAAGAACATCTTTAGTTGCATAATAGGTTTGTGTAAAGGTAGGGAAAAGTTAAATGTGTGGGGTTAGTTTTACTAGCCCTTTTTTATTGTTCAAATTTACAAGCAAAAGAAAGCCTCACAGACTTATTGTGAGACGATTGAATTAGTGTACATGCATGTTATATCCATGCTTTAGGGCATGGCAAGTAACTTTAATAATCTTTACAATTGGCTAATAAACTCTGTCGGTGTTAATATTTTTATACAGGTAAGGTTTTTATGTCAGAGTTAAAAAATAAATTTGATTTTTATATAAGAGAAAAAACTAAATTTTCTCGCCAAAATTATTCTCCAAGACCGCAGAATGTAATGGATTTGATTCCTGCGTCGGAATATGATTTAACAATTTTGAAGAAGGATATTACACGCCAAAATTGCTTGGAAAATCTGCATGTACTTGATATTTTGGATAAATATTTCAGAGTTTATCCAAAAGAAGATTTGAAAGTTCTTGATATTGGCTCAAAAAATTGGAATTACGCAAAGGGTGAATATATCTTTTTTAACCACCATTGTCATCATCTGGAAATGACGGGTGTTGAGTTGGATGCGTATCGTTTATGCTGGAATTTATTCAGCAGGCGAGAAATTGCAAGATATAACATAAAATATTTGCCATTTACAAATTATGTTGCTGACGATTTTATGAATATTGACGGTAAATTTGATTATATAACATGGTTTTTACCCTTTGTCGGAGAGTATCAGCACAGAAAATGGGGCTTACCAATAAAATATTTCAGACCTGATAAGATGCTTATGCACGCTCATGAGTGTCTTGTAGAAGGTGGTGCTATGTTTGTTGTTAATCAGGGTGAAACTGAATATTGGCTTCAAAAGAAACTGTGCGAAGAATTAGACATTCCTTACAGAGAAATAGGACTTATCAGAAGTGATTTTTCTATATATAAATTACCTCATTACGCGTTAATTATTTTTTAAATGTTTAGTAAAATGAAATACAATGCCGACTAAAATTGCGGCTAATATTCCTGCCATATTAGCGTGTTGAGGGGCATAAGAAAAGCCTATTTTTACTTGTAATATATAGCTAATTACAACCGCTGTCATAAATAACGCGGGTATCAGAGTTATTAAGTAATTTTTACCCTTCATTGACAGATAATATGTTATTGTCCACAATGCAAGAGTCGATAATGCTTGATTTGCCCAGCCGAAATATTGCCACAAGGTAGTTAAATCTGTTCTGCTGAGGAGTATACCGCAACCAAGTATAACGGAACTTAATATTATGCGGTTTATAATTTTTGTTTGGTCGATATTTGTAAAATCTGAAACTGTTAACCTTATTGAACGGAATGCTGTATCACCCGAAGTTATTGATAAAATTACTATAGATAAAATTGTCAAGATTCCGCCGATTTTGCCAAGTAAACCAATTGCAATTTGAGACACAACTCCGCCTTGTCCCAGTGTATTTACGGCATTTGATAAAGAACTTGTCTCTTGATAGAAAGAAATTGATAAAGTCGCCCAAATTAGTGCTATTATTCCCTCTGTAACCATAGCTCCGTAAAAAATTTGTCTTCCGTATTTTTCATTTGGCAGACATCTTGCCATAATAGGAGTTTGTGTTGCATGAAATCCGCTTATTGCACCGCATGCTATTGTTATAAACAATATAGGAAATATTGAAACGTGTTGCGGTTGCAAATTTGCAAAAGTTAAATGCGGATAGAGAGGTTTGCCTGAAAATATCAGTACTATCATCAGTAACGTTGTCATTATAACCAATAATGCCGCAAAATACGGATAAAATTTTCCTATAATTTTGTCAACAGGCAGTAATGTTGCAAGAAAATAATAACCAAAAACAGCTATTATCCACCAAGATAGTGGTGTGTTGGAAATATTAGCAAGCATTTTTGCTGGGTTTATGGCGAATACTGTTCCTAACAGCAGTAATAGACCTATAAAGAATAATAGAAATATTATCTTAAAAAATTTACCAAAAAGCTTTTCTGTAATAAATACAATAGATTTACCGTTATGTCTTACGGAAATCATTCCGACCAAATAATCGTGAACGCCGCCTGCAAAAATACAACCGAATACTATCCAAAGCAGAGCCACAGGTCCGTATACAGCACCCAAAATTGCTCCGAAAACAGGTCCAAGTCCCGCAATATTTAGAAATTGAATAAGAAATATTTTCCACAAAGGCATTTTAACAAAATCAATGCCATCATCGTATTTTTCTGCAGGTGTTACAAAATTTTCATCAACACCCCACAATTTTTCTATAACTTTTGCATATGTAAAATAGCTTAAAATAAGCAGTGCAACCGAACAAAAAAATAAAATCATTTTCTTTACGTTCCTTCTATATCTATATTATGATAAAATGAAAGAAAAAGGACAAATTTATGAAGAAAATTATTATTTTAGCTTTAATTATCGTTTTTTCTGCTTGTACAGCCTTTGCGGCTAAGTATAAAGTGAATACATCAGGGGTAGTAAAGAATAATGGTAAGGTTGTTTCTCCTTTCGTAAATACAAATTCTCCTTACAATGTCTATAATTCTTCTGCTTACGTTTCTTCAAATACTGTTAATGCTGTACAAGTAGGTACAATTGAACTTGTAATGGATTTTTCCGGAAGCATGTCAAATTGGATAATTCAGGCAAAACAAGCTATGTCGCAAATAATTTCACAAATACCTTCTTCCACAAATGTAGGTTTCAGAGTATTCGGGCATGATAATTTCGGAGCTAATCCAAGTAATAACACAACAATTGCAGAGGTAAAAAAAATAGTTAAGAAAAATGGTAAATATAAAGTTACGGCATCAGTTGATAAAACTTTGGGTACAACTTCAGGATACTGTGCTGCGACAGCTCAGGTTACACCAATTATGCCAGCGAATGCAAACAGTATCATAAAGGGTATGAATTCTGTATCAATAGGCGGCGCAACTCCGCTCGTGTATGCTCTTGACAGAGCCGTAAATCAAGATTTTGCAGGTTTAGATAAAACCTATGCAAAAAAGATAGTGCTTGTTACTGACGGCGGAGAAAATTGCGGGGGCGACCCATGCGCTTTTGCTAAAAAATTAGTAACACAAAGAAACGACGTTCATATTGATGTTGTTTTGGTTTCAGGTTGGTTTAACAGTAAATTATCGTGTCTTGCCGATACAACAGGCGGAACAATGTATAAAGTAAATAATTTATCAAATTTCTCTACTGTTTTGACTCAATCCATGATTTCAACACCGCGAGAAATTCCTGCTCCTTCTCAGCAATATGAATACTATAATAAATAAAGAGTTTATATAAATAATTTCCAAACTTCGACCTAATTAAGCAAACTCACTACGTTCAAATAATGATTGTTTTGGTATTGTTTTGTTCATTAAAATCTATTTATTCCAATATTGTCGGATAATAAAAACTTATCAAAATACGCAGAATTGTTAATTGTAAACAATTGTAAATATAGATTTAATTTGTCTGAAACTTAAGTATATACATTGATATGATAGGATAGGGTATGAAAAATGTGATGAAGTGTACTAAAGTTTTTTGATATTCTACCGAAATACGTTAGTGCAACATATAAAAAAAGGAGTGAGATTATGAGTCTAAATATAAATTTCAATGATTTTAACAAAAAAACTGATTCAAAACAGGTTGCTTCCTTAAATGTGGGAGATTCGTCTAGTTTTTTACCAAGTCTGTTTGATGAATCTGACAACATTTCTTTTAAAGACAAAGGTAAAGGTGAATCTATTTTTCAACCTCAAAGTTCTATAGCGATTAATGTTGTAATGAGAGAAAATGAGAAAGAGGCAATTGTAGTACGTCAAACACCTGAGGCAGATGGCGCTGGCGAAGCTAATGAAGCAGATAGCATTAAAGCGCCTGAAGCAGATGCCGTTGATAAAGCACCTGAAGCTAATAATACAGACAAAACAAAGACTTCAGAAAAGTCTAAAATGTCTCCTGCCGATGCATATGAATTTTTAAAGAAATCTCAAGCAGAAGAAAATAACAATAAAATTAAAGATTTACGTGATATTTTTGATTCGGTTAAAAATTATGATCTTGAAAAAATTGAAAAACAGCACGAAGCAGAAAAAGCTATTCTGACAGAAAAAACAAGCAGAGGTATATCTTTTATTGAAGCTAGTAAAATTATATCTGCCATAGAAAAAAAATACAGAGATGATGTGCGAGGATGGACTTCTTCTACTGCTTGGACTACAAAAGATGGTTATGAGGTAGGTACCAAAATAACTTATGATTTCAATAAACTTGTTGAACAAGGTTTGGTTTCTGAGGAAGATTTGGCAAAATATGACAATGCAAAGGCGGCAATGAAAGAACAAGAAGAAAAATATCCGGATGTTGATATTTATAAATTTAGTAGTTATGTTATTAGATTAGATAAAGAACTTTGGGGTTAAGATTTAGATAATCATATACATAATATTACTGAACAAGAATAAGTTTATCTTCAAGCAGAGGCAACTTTTGTTGACGAAAGTTGCCTCTGTTTTTACTTTTATAAATTTTCTGCAAATTTGACCTTAACAAGCAATTTAAAGAATGCACATAGAAAGTTTACTCTTGAACAGGTTCAGGATTTTCTTGTTCAGGCATGTTTTTATTCATTACAGCGCCCAGATCAGTCATTTTTTGAGCGTTAACAATAATACTGTCTCTTCCGTCAAGTTGTCTTAGAGCCAAATCTATCTTTTCACGTGAAGCTCTGATATTTCTTACCATTTCAGAAAACTTATCCAACATTTTTGTTGCAAGCTTTGATATTTCCTGTGCATTTCTGTTTTGACGGTTTACAACTAGAAATGTATTTATAATTTTTAAACTTGCAAGCAGTGTAGACGGAGATACTGGCATTATTTTGTTTTTCCATGCCAAATCCCATAATGTATTATCATCACAGAACATCAATGAGTAACAGCTTTCTATCGGAATAAACATTAAAATATATTCGGGCGAAAGATGTTCGTCATCAGGCTTGTAATTTCTGTTCGCAAGTCCTGAAATATGCGCTTTTGTCGATTCTTTAAAGGTCTTAAGTGCCAGAGTTTTTTCTTCATCTGTTTCTGCTTCCAAATATGCGGAGAAAGAAGCCAAAGATGTTTTTGCGTCTATCATTACGCATTTGTTTTCAGGAAGCATAACAATTGCATCGGGTCTGCCCTCAGAGGCGCTTGCTTTTTGCTGAATAAGATATTCTTCGTCTTTTCTTAATCCCGAAGCTTCTAATACTCTTTCCAAAACTATTTCACCCCATTGTCCCTGAGTTCTGTTGTCAGATTTCATTATCTTTGTTAATGAAGTTGTGTCTTGTGCTATTTTTGAACCTGCTTCTATAAATTGTTTAATATTTTCATCAAATTTTATAAAATTTTCATTCTCGCATTTGAATTTTTCATTTGTTCTTTTTTCAAAGTCCTCTATTTTTTCTTTAAATTTTGAGAAGAAGTCTTCAAGCTTTTCTTTGTTAGTGTTTGTCAATTTTTCGGAACTTTGGTCCAAAATTTTGTTTGCCATATTTTCAAAACTTAATTCCATTTGTTTAGTAAGTTCTTCTGTTGTTTTTTTGTTTTTGTTTCCCGTAAAAACAAAAATGACTGCAACAATTACGGCTCCTGTTAAAAATCCGCCTAAAAACAATAATAAATCCATGATAAATCTCCTATTAACTTGATAACAATTATATCATAAAATATGGTAGTGACAGATTCGGTCATACGATAATTCGAGAGTAGTGAGTAGTGAGTAGTGAGTAGTGAGTAGTGAGTAGTGAGTAGTGAGTAGTGAGATGTTCTTTTATGCGGTGTTTTATATTTGTCTTATTGCATAAAGCTAGTTAGTAAAAATTCTCAATGTTTCTTGTTGACAAGAAACGTTTTTTTATTTAAAATGTTTCTATGAATAGAAACAAAAATGAGTATAATTCAGAAATAGAAATAATTTCAGAAACTTTGTCTGATTTAAAAACTGCAAATGGAGTTTGCAATTTTCTTCTTGAATTGCTTACTAAATCTGAAATTGAGACACTTTCAAAACGATGGCGTATCTTGAATATGCTTGTTGAGGGTAAAACTCAGCGCGAAATAGCACAAGAATTGAAAGTAAGTTTGTGTAAAGTCACAAGAGGGGCTAAAATACTTAAAAATAAAAAATCGGTTATAAAAAAATATTTAATAAAGGAGTAAAAATAAATGTCAAAAAATGTTATATTACCTGATGAAAAAGGTTATTTTGGTAAATTCGGCGGAAATTATCTGCCTGAAAATTTAAAAATAGAATTTGAAAATATTACGCAAGAATTTTTGAACGCAAAAGAGGATGAAAAATTTAATGAAGAATTAAATTCTTTGTTAAAACACTACGCAGGTCGTCCAAGTCCTGTTTATTATGCTAAAAATTTATCTGAAAAATATGGTGCGGATATTTATTTTAAAAGGGAAGATTTAAACCATACTGGAGCGCATAAAATCAATCATTCTCTGGGTGAAGCTTTACTTGCAAAAAGAATGGGTAAAACAAAATTGATTGCTGAAACAGGAGCAGGGCAACATGGTGTTGCAACAGCAACTGCAGCAGCTATTATGGGCTTAAAATGTGATATTTATATGGGTGCAGTTGATGTTGTAAAAGAAAAGCCAAATGTTGACAGAATGAAGATTTTGGGTGCAAACATAATTTCTGTTGAAAGTGGTACTAAAACTTTAAAAGAAGCGGTAGACGAAGCGTTTATTGCTTATTCAAAGGAATATGATACTGCCATGTACGCTATTGGCTCAGCTGTCGGACCTCATCCGTTCCCTATGATAATTGAATATTTTCAATCTGTAATAGGTCGTGAAGCAAGAGAACAAATGCTTGAACTTGCAGGAACACTACCTGACCATGTTGTTGCATGTGTTGGCGGAGGGTCAAATGCAATAGGTATCTTTAGTGGATTTTTAAATGATGAAAAAGTCAAACTTTATGGCGTTGAACCTTTGGGCAAGGGTGTAAAAACGGGCGAAAATGCCGCAAGTATTACCTATGGTAAAGAGGGTATTTTGCATGGGTTTAAGTGCTTATTATTACAGGATGAAAACGGAAATCCTGCAAATGCTTATTCTGTTGCAAGCGGTCTTGATTATCCGGGGGTAGGTCCAAAACATTGTTATTTGAAAGAAATAGGTCGTGCTAATTATGTTACGATTACAGACAATGAGGCTATTGATGCGTTTTATGAATTATCTCATTTGGAAGGTATTATTCCTGCTCTTGAAAGTTCGCACGCGGTAGCTTATGCATTAAAACTTGCACACGAAAAACAAGGTGAGAAAATTTTGGTAAATCTTTCTGGACGTGGTGATAAAGACATTGAATTTGTACTGTCAATAAAAGAATAGATTAAATGTTAAACTCGGCTCAGATTTTTTAATTGAGCCGAGTTTTTTTTGTAAAAATACCGTATATACGGTTTACATTTTATGTATTAGGAAAAAATCATACTCAATTTTTTGGTGTATTTTTGAAAATGGTTTTAATTACTAGGTTTTGGCTCTTTATAAATCTTTTGGTCTACATCATTTTATAGACCGTTAACCCCTTTATTTTTAATCTTTCAATTGATGTAAGCTCCTCTAAAGAGATGTAGTATGAACAGTGTAGAAAACGAAAAAAAGTTTAGGGACATAAAAAAGATTTGGGGGAACAAATGAGACAATTCAAAAAGCAAGCAAGAGTAATGTTAATTGATGACAATTATAATCATCTTGCAGGTGTGAAAGAACTATTAAGTTTGGAAAGTTCATTTGATGTGGTTGCTGCAACAACAAGCGCTAATCAAGGAATCAATTTAGTAAAGAAACACAAACCTGATGTTGTTTTAATGGACATGAATATGCCTGAAATGAATGGCTTACAAGCAATTCAAGAAATTGAAGATTTAGGTTTAGATACAAAAATTCTTGCTTTGAGTGCTTATGATGATGCAGATTTAATTTTTAGAGCAATGAAATTAGGTGCTAAAGGTTATGTGTTAAAAACAATGGCAGCACCTCAACTAATCAGTGCAATTGATGAAGTTGCAAACGGCAAAGTTTATATGCCGCCAATTTTGACAGCTCGTTTCTTCGATTATTTCCAAAAATCATTCAAAGAAGAAAAAATTGCTCAACAAAAAGCTCAAGATTCAAATTATTTATCAGATTTGACTCAAAGAGAAGAAGAAGTTTTGGATTTGTTAACTCAAGGTGTTACATATAAAGGTGTTGCTCAACAGTTATTTATTTCTGAAACAACAGTTAAAACTCACGTAAACAATATATTCCAAAAATTGCAAGTTAATGACAGAACTCAAGCTGTATTGTACGCTATAAATCATGGATTTACTAGCAAACGTCAGGCAAGAATGGGCAGTTCTGCAGTAACAGCAGTTGTATAACAAGATTATAACTCCTTTCAAATTATATTAAGGTATGTCGTGTTATACAAAAATGTGTAACACGACAACCATTACTTTAAAAATTGTGTGTGAAAAATGGCTAAGTTTATAAAAGGTAAAAACAGATTAAAAGATTTAATATATATTCAGGAAAACAAACCTTGCTGTGATAAGGCTGTCGACGGTATGATTCGTTCAATGCTTGAACCGTTATTTGAAAGTCCTGAAGAAAAAGGTGTTGTTTTATATCGTTTTAATGATGAAAATAAGTATTTCGGTTTGTTAAAACGTCTTGAATATACTGCTGTTGATGTTTATAATTTTTCAGGAGAATCAGAATTATTAAAAGAAAACATTTGGGAAGATACTCAATTTTTATATGTTTTAACAGGCAGATACGGGGCAAGCTTTATTTATGACTTTTCAACCGAAGATGTTGAAAATTTTGCAGGCTATTATCTTCTATATAATTCGGTTTCTTTGAGAGATTCTTTTGAAATGATTGAAGAAAACTGCGTAAAAGATATTTCTGCTTACAAAGAACAGTATAAACCTGACAGACGTGATAACTTACTTATGAACGCATCTATCAGAAAAGTGCTTGATTTAATGAGTGAGACTACTCAGGACGCTATGCTTGCGGATATGGAACAAGATGCTCTTACAAAAAGTGATGATTTGGCAAAACGTCTTGAATTCTTAAATTCAAAATCAAGATACGTTGTTCATGAAATAAGAAATCAACTTTCTATTTGTGAATTATACGCAAATATCATAGCAAAACACTGCGAATTAAAGGACAATGAAGATTGTTCAAATGCCGTAGATTGTATAAAAACTGCAGTGAAAATCGCAAATAGTGCATTGATGGATTTAAAATCTCTTGATAATAAAGATTTGCAGGTATACAGTGTAAAAGAAATGGTTGAAAAAGCCGTATTATTATCAAAAGTTTATGCAAAAGATAAACAAATTGAGTTTAAAATTTCATTGGATGATAAAAACAGTTCAATATTCGCAGATGAAGCTAAATTCTTGGCAGCTCTCGTTAATATAATTAAAAACGCTATTGAGGCGATTGAAGAAAGTGGTGAAATAAAAGTTTCTACAACTCTTAAAGATGATGATTTTATTTCAATAGTTGTAGAAAATAACGGAGCTAAAATACCTGAAGACGTACAACAAAAAATATTCTCTGACGGATTTACAACAAAATTCTCAGGCAGCGGTATCGGATTGTACGTTTGCAGACAGACTTTAGAAGAACAATTTGCAAGACTTGAATTGTTAAAATCGGATGACGATTCAACAGCATTTGAAATTTTGGTAAGTATGGTATAAGGAGTTAAGAAAATGGATATTATATCATCAAGAACATCAAATATTACACAGCTTGCTATGGACGGCTTAATGGAGCGCCAAAGAGCAATCGGTGCAAATATCGCAAACGTTGAAACTCCCGGATATCAAAGAAAAGAGGTTGCTTTTGAAGCTCAGCTTTCAGAAATCACCGAAACAGAGGATTTAAAAGATTTCTTAAAGGGGCAAAATAGTATTAAGCCAAAACCGATAAAGTATGATGATTTTATGCAAATGCAGGAAATTCAAGGTTACAGACGACCGTTAACACCGCAGGAACAAAGATATTTGATTACAAATTCGTACGGAAAATTTGATCCTCAGGTTATGGACGATGTTTATTCGGAAGGTACTTTAGACGGAAACAATGTAGAGCTTGAACGTGAAATGATGGATTTGAACAAAAACGGTACAAAATTCGTAGTTTTATCAAATTTAGAAAAAAAATATTTTAGTGGTTTAGCAGAAGTTATTCGTGGCGGAGCTACTCAATAATACTATAAACAGCGGGGTGGAAATAAATGAGTTTAAATACATTTGATATTGCGGCATCAGGAATGACTGCACAAAGAATAAAAATGGATACGGTTGCAAGTAATATTGCCAACGTAAATACAACGCGTAATCCTGACGGCACTAAAGGAGTTTATGTAAAAAAATCCGTAAATTTCAGAGCTGTCTATGAGGATGAACTATCAAGAGGTGCAAGAAATTTTGCGGCTAATTCAACAGATGCAAGATTTAATCCTTTGACAGGCGGTTTCCAAATTAACACAGGTATTGCGCTAAATCAGGGGCTTATTTCAAACGGTGTTAGAGTAGAATCTATACAAGAATCTGAAGAACCTACAAAAATGATTTACGATCCTAATCATCCGGATGCAGATGCTGACGGATACGTGGAATTGCCAAATATAAACGTTGTAGAAGAAATGGTTGATATGGTATCAGCGTCAAAAGCTTATGAAGCAAATTCCGTTGTTGCGGAAAACGTTAAGACTATGATACAGTCTGCTTTAAATATCTAAAAATAAAGGGGTGTGTGAAAAATGCAATTTAATACAATAAATGCTATGCAAGGATTTCAAACTCAATTTAATCCTATACAAAATTATAATAATTTCTTAAAAGGTAACGCTTCACTTCAGGTAAATAATGATTTTCAAAATGATTTTGACCGTATGTTACAAAATGAAATTGAAGCGGAAAAAAATCAAAATAAAAAATTAAATTATACATCACCTGTCGGAAGTTTAATGAATTCCATAGAAAATGCTTTTAGCAACGGTTTAAATGATGTTAATGAAAAGAGATTACAACTTGATGCTATGCAAGAGGCTTTTGCGCGCGGAGAAGATGTTAGTATTCACGATATGATGATTGCAAGCGAAAAATCTATGTTAAGTATGCAAATGGCAATGCAACTCAGAAACAAGGTGATTTCTGCTTATACTGACTTGAAGAATATGAGTATGTAATTTTTGTGCTAGAATAATCTCTGAAAAGAGGTATTTATGACAAAAATCGCATTGGTAAATCATGGTTGTGCAAAAAATTTGGTTGATTCTGAATTGATGCTTGGTATTCTTGCAGAAAAAGGATATGAAATAACTCTTGATGAAAACGATGCAAAAATTGTTATTGTAAATACTTGCTCTTTTATTCATGATGCAGAAAAGGAGTCTGTAGATTCAATTTTAGAATTGGTTAATGCAGGTAAAAAGGTTATTGTAACGGGTTGTTTACCTCAAAAACATAAGGATGAATTAAAAGAAGCTCTGCCTGAAGTCGTTGCAATGCTTGGTACAACAGATTTTACTCAAATTGCTGAGATTGTTGATAATCTTGTTAAAAATGATTTTGAATATATTTCGGAAGTATCAGAGCTGCCTCAATATTGTTACCCTGAAGCTGTTGAACGTCAGCAGATAACAGTAGGCTCAAGTTCATATATAAAAATCGCCGACGGATGTAACTATAATTGCGGTTATTGTATAATCCCAAAACTTAGAGGTAAATGCCATTCAAGAAAAATTGAGGATATCGTTCTTGAAGCTAAAAAACTTGCAGATAAAGGTGTTACGGAAATTGTTTTAATTGCGCAAGATACAACAAGTTACGGAATTGATTTGTATGGCAAAAATTCTTTACCTGAATTACTTGATGAATTAAACAAAATAGAAAATATTTCTTGGATAAGAATAATGTACGCTTATCCGACAAATGTCAGCGATGAATTGCTGGAAAAAATCAATTCTCTCGATAAAGTTGTAAAATATATTGATTTACCTCTGCAACATTCAAATATTGAGGTCTTAAAATCAATGAATCGTCCTGCTTTTGATTACAGAAAGTTAGTAAAAAAGATAAGAGATAAAGTTCCGAATATCGCAATCAGAACGGCATTTATTGTAGGTTATCCGACAGAAACGGAAGAACAGTTTGAAGATTTATACAATTTTGTAAAAGAAATGAAATTTGATAGAATGGGCGTTTTTCAATATTCAAAGGAAAAAGGTACTATTTCTTATAAAATGAAACCTCAAATTACAGCAAGGGTAAAAAAATCAAGATATAAAAAATTGATGAATTTACAACAGCAAATTTCAAAAGAAAATAACAAAAAATATATAGGGAAAATACTGCCATGCATAATCGAAGGTTGTACGGATGACGGGCTGGTGCTGGCAAGAACACAATATGACGCTCCTGAAATTGACGGTATGGTTTATATTTCAACCAATAAAAAAGTTGTTCCGGGGGATATTGAAAAGGTTAAAATCATATCTTCTTCCGAATACGATTTGTATGGAGAACTTTAATCCAAAACATGCGTCAGACATGCTTTTTGGCAAACTGTAAAGAAATGTTAAGGTGAGTTTTTTCTTTTAAATAAAGGGCTTAAGCTCCTTTATTTATCATGCTTTGCAATAAGAAAGTCAATAAATTATGACAAAAAAACTTTATAAAAGTACGAGAGATATAAAGTTACCATTGTGTAACGAAATTTTAGACAAAAGAG
>CAJOPF010000062.1 GCA_905236205.1 Candidatus Gastranaerophilales bacterium | reverse complement strand
GGTAAATTGATAGATATGCTTCATGAAGAACAATTTAATGGGAATATAAATACCAAAGACGAAGCGATAGAGTTTGTGAAAATAAAAACAAAAAGCCGATGAGGAGGCTCGAACTCCTGACCTACTCATTACGAATGAGTTGCTCTACCGGCTGAGCTACATCGGCTTACAATATTTTATTTTTAAGTTTGTTCGCCGGTAGAGCTTCAATCTGACTCGACTCACAAGTTCGTCTAGGGCGGCTGAGCTACATCGGCTTATATTATTTAGTTTTTGAGTTTGTCCGCCGGTAGAGCTTCAATCTGACTCGACTCACAAGTTCGTCTAGGGCAGCTGAGCTACATCGGCTTACATTACTCTACATTGTTCAATTTGTAGTGTAACAATTTGCACTTGTTATACCAATAGTGTAAAATAAAAGTGTTAAATTTTAAAGGGGTATTATGAACAAATCTAAAATTGGTATCATTGGGTTAGGTACTGTCGGTTCGGGGGTATTTAAGACACTCAAAAGTTTCCCTGAAATTGAAATAGTGAAAATTGCCGTCAATAATATAAACAAACCTCGCAATATTGAAGGCTTAGACAAAGCTTTATTAACCGATAATGCACAAGAAATAGTAACAAATCCTGATATTGACATTGTCGTAGAAGTTATGGGCGGTGTTAATCCTGCCTTTGATTTAATTAAAACAGCTTTAGAAAACGGCAAGCACATAGTAACCGCAAATAAGGAAATTTTGGCAAAGCATGGGCAAGAATTGTTTTCGCTAGCGGAAAAACATAACAAAGTTATTTTATATGAAGCCGCTATTGCTGGCGGTATACCTTTAATAATGCCTATAAAAACTATTCTTGCAGGTAATCGTATTACCAAAATCAACGCTATTTTAAACGGTACAACAAATTATATTCTTACAAAAATGGATACAGACGGAGTTTCCTATGAAGATGTTTTAAAAGAAGCTCAAGAACTTGGTTACGCTGAAACTGATCCAACAGGTGATGTTGAAGGCTTTGATGCTGCGTATAAAATTACAACTCTTGCAACAATTGCTTTTGGCAAGAGAGTAAAATATGAAAATGTTTACAGAGAAGGAATTACAAAAATAAGAAAAGAGGACATGGCAAAAGCCAATGAACTTGGTTATAAAATTAAATTGATAGCATCTGCAAAAATTGATGAAAATAATAATGCCGATGTAAGAGTTCATCCGATGCTTGTGTTGAAAAATGCAAGTCTTGCACATATCAATTATGTTACAAATGCGGTTGAAATTACGGGTAATCCTGTCGGTACGGTTGTTCTTTCAGGTGCAGGTGCGGGTGAATTTCCGACAGCAAGTTCTGTTGTAGGTGATATTCTTGCAATAAACTCGGAAATTGATAAAAATTCTTCAATATTACCAATGATGCATTGTAAACATGATTTAGATGCAACTCCCGTAAATATAGATGATACGTTCAATAAATATTACATTTCAATAACAGCGCCAAATGCAATTGGTGTTATTGCAATGATAGGTACAATTTGCGCAAATAAGAATATCAGTCTTTCAAGTATTTTACAAAAAGAAGTTTTTGAAAACAAAACTGCTGATATAACCGTAATTACTGAACGATGTCAGGAAAAACTTATAAAAGAAGTTGTTGAAGAATTAAAAGACTGTACGGTAAACAGTATAATAAGAGTAGCGGATTAAAAAGGATTAAAAATGTATTATCAAGGACTTATAAATAAATACAGAGAATATTTACCTGTAAATGAGTTTACACCGATTGTAACTTTAAACGAGGGCAACACACCATTGATTAAAGCTGACAATTTAGCAAGAAAGCTTGAACTTGATGCTGAAATTTATCTTAAATTTGAAGGTTCTAACCCGACAGGAAGTTTCAAAGACAGAGGCATGACGCTTGCCGTAACAAAGGCAAAAGAAGCTGGCTCAAATGCAATAATTTGTGCTTCTACCGGTAACACGAGCGCTTCTGCCGCAGCTTACGGGGCAAAAGCAGGTCTAAAAACTTATGTTTTAATTCCTGACGGTTATATTGCACTTGGAAAACTCTCCCAAGCTATGATGTACGGTGCAGAAATTATTGCAATAAACGGTAATTTTGACCAAGCTTTGGAAGTTGTCAGAAAAATTTCGGAAGATTATCCTATTACTCTTGTAAATTCTTTAAATCCTTTCAGAATAGAAGGGCAAAAAACGGGAGCTTTTGAAATTTGTGATGCTCTTGGGCAAGCCCCTGATTATCATTTTATTCCTGTCGGTAATGCAGGTAATATTACTGCCTATTGGAAGGGCTACAAAGAATATAAAGATGCGGGAAAAATTGAAAAATTGCCTAAGATGATGGGCTTTGAAGCGGAAGGTGCAGCTGCAATTGTCAGAGGAGAAAGAATTGCTAATCCTGAAACAATAGCAACCGCAATAAGAATAGGTAATCCTGCAAGTTGGGAAAAAGCCGAACAGGCAAGAGATGAAAGTAAAGGTACTATCTCATCAGTTAATGATAACGAAATTATTGATGCTTATAAACTTATTGCAAGCTGTGAAGGAATACTCGCAGAACCCGCAAGTGCCGCTTCTGTCGCAGGTTTGATAAAATGCCGTCATACTATAAAAACTGGGGCAAAATGTGTTTGTATATTGACAGGAAACGGATTAAAAGATCCTGACAGTGCAATAAAATATTCGCAAACTGAGGTTAAAAAGACTTCTTCCGACATAAAAGAAATTTTAAACGTGATGAGTTTTTAGAGTTTTGTAAAGATTTGTAAAACATGAAAAAGGTCATGTAGCAAAAAATTTTATTACAAGATTTGTATGAATGCAAAGAGAAAGATTTGCATTCTTATTTAGGTTAAAAATCTAAATAGAAAGAGAATTTAATATAGGAAATAAGGTTCTGCAATGGTAGATAACAGATCTGCGGGATTTTACGGAATAGGCGGCTCTTTTAATTTTAAGAGCGGTGACATTTCGGGCACTACTGCCGGCATGCAAGATGATAAAATGGGGCAGGGTAACGAATATTCCCGTCAGGAAAAGAAAGATGAAAATTTAACAAAAACCCCAACAATGCAATATACTGATAGGAGTGCGCAGTTGAGGGCAACGCTCAATTCGTTGGCAATGATGAACGTCGCTGGCGTTATTAACACTAAGAAACGACCGAATCGACTCGATGATGACAAGGATGAAAAGTTTGACGAAAAAGAGTTTTATGCAAAAACTCGTAAAAAACGTCAGCAACTCTTGTTAGAACATTCGCTCCTCGACGAAGAAGATGATACTGGAGTCGTGTAAGTCAGTTTTGTTGAGAGGTTTTGTGCTTTAGTCAATTACAAGTTTGATTAAAGCGCTTTGTTGTGTCTTTAGTTCGTATAGAACTTTTGTGTTTTTATAAGCCCACTGTGTTATTTCAGTAATGTTTGTTCTGTTTTTGTTATTGTCGTAAGATAAAAATAACCAGTAAGTTCCTTTTTGCAATTTGTTGAGCAGTATTTGATTATCTTCACCTGTTTTATAATTTGGTTTAATGTATTCTATTTTATTCTTTTTGTTAAAAAAAGTATTGTAATAGAAATAGTCTGCATAAGAGTTTTCGTTAAGCACTATAATATCTTTATTTTTTATTCTTTGCACCATGTTTTGCATTAAATATCTTGCATCATCACCCTTTGTTATATTTTTGGAAAATATAAAATTGCCTGCAAAAGTAAATTGGGGTACAAGTAAAATAAGTATTACAATCCAGCCTATAAACCATTTCTTTATATCTGTTATTTTTACAATGTATATAATTGATATTGGTATTAAAAATAAAATCAATCTTCCTGAAAAAGGATAAAATTTCAATATGGAAGTTGCGATTACTGCGGCAAAAGTTAATGTTGTAATTAACAAGTATTTGAAATCTTTATTCTTTAATATGAGGACAAATCCTGTTATAAGACATATTCCTGCAAGTAAAAGCAAGACATCAGGAATACTCATAAAAAAGTATTTAAAATTGTCGTTTAAAAGAGCGTAAGAATTGGAGAAATTTGTATTAACAAAGTGTTGCTGCCAAAAATTATGCATTCCGACAGAATTTTGAGTGTATGCATTGATTATAAAAATTCTCAAATAAAAAAATGCGCTTACAAAAGGAAGTGCTAACAAAGATGTAAAAGCTTTCGGATTTTCTTTGTTAAAGCTGAGAGTCATAAAACCTGCCGTAATGACAAAAACGCTTGCAAAAGAAAACCATGGCAAAACCGCTAATATTAAGCCGTAAAGGAATAGTGTTTTAAAGGTTGTTTGTTTAAAATTTATATTCAAAAAAATTAGTATTACAACAAGGCATGAAAGTACATCAAGGTTGTATGGTTTAAATTCAAAGCTGTAATTTATTAGAGCAGGATTTGTTGCCATAAAAATTAAACCTGCAAGGATAGTCCACTTTGAAGTGAAAACTTTTTTCCCTATAAAGTAAAACAAAATTAAAGAAAGATTACCTGCTATAAACGGAATTGTTCTTAGTACGATATCGCATCTCAGCATGTGGTGATATCCGTCGGTAATAAATATTAAAAATTTTGTAAAACAAAGGAATAGAGGTGGTGCTATTTGCAGAAAACGAAGTTTATCAAAAAGTTCGCTATATGATTTATTCAATACATTCCAGCCTAAAGCGCTTTCATCAAGCCAAAAAGACGGGTTTGAAACATAACCCTTCAGTCTCAAAATAAATCCCAGTGCTAAAATAACAGCAGTAAGAATGTAAAATATATAATTTTTTAATCGTTCATTTATCAATTTATTTTAGCCCCTTTACGAACAAAACTTCTCCGTCGTTGCAACCGCAGATTTTTCTGTATGTAAAATCCAATTTTTCATAATTAACTTTTGTATATGAAGAAAAGAACCAATAATTTTTGAATTCGTTAGTTAATTTTATAGGCTTAGAGGAATACATTATCCTGTTGTTTTTATGTTCATACGGAAAAACTATTTTGTTGTTAATTTTATAATACTGCATGTAATACAAGAAATCGTTTATTGATAAGTTATCAACAATTATATAATCACTTTCTTTTAGGTTTTTAACCATATACTCCATAAATTCTCTTGCACATGAGTTTTTAATATATTTACTTGAAATAACCTGATTTGCAAAAACAATTTGCGGTAGAAGTATTGCTATTACAAGAATTACAGTAATTATTTTCATAATGATAATTTTTTTGTTAAATATTTCGTTAATGCATATCATGATAAGCATTAAAATTAACGGATACAAAAACAGCAAAAATCTTTCGTAAAACGGATATATTTTTAAATAGCTTAATAAAATTATTGTTATAAGGGTTAAGGTGAAAAAATTTACGATAAATAAATTTTCTTTTTTTCTTACCGAAATAATTATGCCTGCAAAGCAAAGTATTATCGGTATTAGGATTAGTTTGGTATTGAAAGTGAATGTTAGTACGCTGTTAAGTTCGGACAGAAAATTGCCGAATTGTAAAAAATATTTGTTCCAAAATTCTGTCATAAATGCGCTGTAAAAAGAGCGAATGTTTGCATAGTAGGCTATAAATATCAATTCTGATACTACAAAGGGAGTAAAAAAGCATATCCATTTTTTCAAATGCTTTATTGAAAAGTTTAAAATGTATGCGAAAAATAAAGTTAAAGATGAAATAAATGCAAACCATGGGGTTATTGCAAGTCCGCAGCCTATTAAAAATAATTTTTTGTAAGATTGATTAAGGCTTAAATTCCAAAAAATCAGCATAATTAAGCAGGTTATGAATATTTCAATAATGTAAGGTTTAAATTCTACGGAATATTTAATCATTTGTGTATTAAAGCAAAACAAAACAAGCCCTGACAGTATAATACCTTTGTTTTTAAAGTTTTTTGCCAAAATCGTTAAAAATATCAGCATACTGATATTTCCGATAATGAACGGAAATATTCTAAAATTGATGTCAGCTGCGCCAAAAATATTTATTATTATTTTGGTAATCACACAAAACAGAGGTGGTGCGACTTGTTGAAGGTGCAGCGGCTGAAATAAATCTTTTATGCTTAGTGTCAAAATATTGTATCCTAAGGCGCTTTCATCCATCCAAAAAGACGGATTATCTATCAGCATTTTTAACCTTAACAAAAAACCTGCCAAGACGATAACAATGCAAGCAATATAAAATATTCCGTTTTTTACTTTATCTGTCATTGTTTATCACCGTTTATATACAGAATTCGTCCGCCATACTTGCAGGTGTTTAAATATTCATATTTTAAATCATCATAAACCACACTTGACCAAGGAGTATATATCCAATATTTTTTACCTTTTTCTATAGGTAAATTTTTACTTCTTTCCGTTTTGTATAAGATTACTGATTTTTTATTTTCTATATTCATAAAAACTTTGTTTTTAAAGTTATATAACATTCCGTAATATAAAAAGTCAGGTGTAGAAAGAGTATCTACAATAATTATATCATCGGGTTTTATTTTTGATGCCATATCAGAAGTTAATTCTCTTGCACAGCTCCTTTTTGTATATGCTTCGGCTTGTATTTTTTGAAAATACAGAAATGTCGGAAATAACAGAAATATAATATAAAAAGATGCTATAAATTTAGGGAATATTTTTTGTGTATTAAAGCATTTGTTTACGAGTATTAAATTCATAATTAAAAATATAGGATAAATAAATATTGTGAAACGACCGTAAAACGGATAAATTTTTAAAAAACTCAAAATAACGAAGATAATGAAAGATATAAGTGAAAAAACACTCAATAATACATATTTTTTTTCTTTCAGACATAATATTATACTTGTCAAAAACAATATTAGCGGTATGAAAGCATAATTTATACCAAACAAATAACTGAAACAAACAGTCAATTGTATTAAAAATTCTTTTATATTAAAAAAATCATTAGTAAAAAAATCAAGCATAAAACCACTGTAAAAATGTTTGATTTGTAAGTAGTAAATTAAAATAAATAATGCTGATATACAATATGGAAAAACGGTTATAATCCATTTTTTAAAATATTTTTTAGAAAAAATAATTATAAAATAAATTCCGATTAAAATTGCCGAAACAAATGAAAACCATGGTAAAACGGCTAAAAAAATACCTGTTGTAAATAATTTTTTATCTGACCAATTAAAATTAAATCTGTTAAAAACATATAACAAAAGACAAGTTGTAAAAACTTCCAAAATATATGGTTTAAATTCTACTGAATATTTTATTAACTGTGTATTAAAACAAAATAAAATCAATCCTGTAATTATTGTTAATTTATTTTCAAACAGTTGTCTTAGTGTTAATAAAAATATAACCATGCTCAAACTACCGATAGCGAAAGGTATAAGGTGTAAAGCCATATCACTTATACCAAAAATGTCCGTTATAAATTTTGATGTGACTAAAAATAATGGCGGTGCAACCTGCTGCAAATGCAAAATGCCGAATAATTTTCCGTAACTTAGTTGTGTAACATTAAATCCTAACGCACTTTCATCAAACCAAAAAGACGGGTTATCCAAAAAAAGTTTTAACCGAACTAAAAATCCAAACAAAATTATACAAACAGTAGTTACTATGTAGATATTTCTTCTGTATTGTTCGTTTACCATGCAAGAATTTTAACACAAACAGAACCTCTTTGAAAAAGTATTTATAAAAAAATATAAAAGACTATTGTAAAAAAAAACTTTTTTTGCTATTATACTAATAGCTCATACAAAAAAAGAGGTTAATATGTCAGAAAACTTTGATTTAGACACAGGTAAAAACATTGTAGATGCTTTAAAAGCAGACGATTCCGAAAATGAAGAAATGGAATTGACTGAAGATATAGAAGATTTTTCAAGTGATGAAGTTGTAGACTATGTTGAAGATGAATCAACCGAAGATGAAACAGAAAATGTTGCTTTGGAAGATTTTGAACCTGCTGAAACAGTTGAAACATTTGATTCTTCAATGAAGCCAAACAGCGATTTTGAAAATAATATGACAGAAACATTTTCAAATCATGCTGTTGTTGACAAATATGCAAATGATTTGTATAATTTTGAAGTACCAAATAATGTTGCAGTTTTGAAAAAATTGATTGCAAAATTACCTTCAGGTGTAACACGCCAAACAGGTGCTCAAATTATTAAACAAACAATGGAAGCTTTGGGCATTTCAATGAAAAGTGTTTTGCAAGAAGCTCAACAATTGCAAGAACAATTGAGTTCTTCAACAAAAGAATGTCAAGCTACAATTTCAGAATACAAAAGACAAATTGTAACACTGGAAGAACAAGCTCAAAGTTATAAAAAACAATATAATAACTTAAATGAATTAGTAAGTTTGTTTATTCAAACCGAAAATTAGTAAAAAGTGTAATTCTTTATTCATAGGCGGAGTCTTGATTCAAGGCTCCATTTTTTTATCAGGGAGTAATATTATGAATATACAAGGTATAATTTTCGATTTTAACGGAACTTTATTTGAGGATTCAAAATTGCATGAAATGGCATGGATTGAGTATTCAAAAATATTGAGAGGAAGTTCTTTTACATATGACGAAATGCAAAAATATATGTTTGGTCGCTCTAATAAAGAAATAATAGCCTACGCAATAGGAAGAGTTCCTACTGATGAAGAATGTCTGAAATGGGCAGAAGAAAAAGAGGCGTATTACAGAGACTTAGTGCTGAAAAATCCCGAATGTATACATTTGACGGAGGGTGCAGAAGAATTTTTTGACTACGTTTGTGAAAATAATATTCCTCATACAATAGCGACAGGTTCGGAAAAAACAAATGTTGATTTTTTTATTAAAATTTTCAATTTAGACAAATGGTTTGATGTAAATAAAATTGTTTATGATGATTATACAATGGAAGGAAAACCAAGTCCTGAAATATACCTGAGGGCTTTAAATCTTCTTGGCTTGCGCCCTGAAGATACATTGGTTTTTGAAGATTCTTATTCGGGTATTACTGCTGCAAGAAATGCAAAAATAGGAAAAATTATTGCAATCAACAATGAACCTGAAACTTTTGAACATAAGGATAAAGTTTACAAAGTTATCAAAAATTTTAACGAATTAAACGAAAACTTCCAATTGATATAACGTTAAGTTTTGTAAAGCAGTTTTAATAAAAATCTAAAGTTTTACGGGTGTTTGTCGATATCAAACATGTGTGTATCACAAATTGAGAAGGGAAAGTGATTTTATGACACATATCGATAACGTAGGTTCTTTAGATGTTAAAGGTATAAAAAGTAAAGTTACTGAAGGCATAGCTTCTTTGTTTATTTCAAACGACAAAGAAGCAGAGATTATGAATTCTGTTTATGAAGCTGCACGCGAAATGGAACACGCAAATCATGAAATAGATGTTGCAAATGATCAACTTATAAAGTCAGATGCAGCCGTAGAAAATAGTAATGCTAAAAAAGATGATGCTGATGCACAAACAGATAGTGCAGAATCAGATAAAAGTAGCGCTCCGACGGAAGAAAATGCTAATGCAAATACGTCAGAAGCTCAAAATGCAGGTACTGATGCACAGTCTCGCAGTGCTGTGATGCAGCAAGCACAATCAGATATAGAACAAGTTTCTGCAAATATGGAATCACAAGGTGCTTCAAGTGGAGCATCAATGGATGCAACTATGTCGCAAATGGAATCTTTGATTCAGTCAAATGAAGCGTTGGAACAAGAAATTGAACAACTTCAAAATGACGGTAATGACGGTACAGGTGTTGGAACAAGCAGTGCTTATTCGCTTGCAACAGCGACAGAAGCTGAAGAAATTCAACAAAAAGAAGCTAATAATGGTAAAAAAGATAATACTGCAGAAATAAATTCAAAAATGAGCCAAATTACCGCAAATGGTTCTCAAATAACTGCTTTACAAGCACAGGCTGCTCAACAACAAACTGTTGTAGCCGCAGCAACAGAACAGGCTGAAACCTCATCTCAACAACAAATTTCTGCTGCTGAAGAAGTAAATACTTCAAGTGAAAATGCACAAAATTCTTTAGACCAAATTTTAGACGTTACAAGTAAAATCTCTGGTGTTGGCAGTCTCCTTGATTCAGCAGGTACAGTTTTGAATGCGGTAGGCGTTGGTTTACAAGCTACAGGTGTAACAACAAATGTAATTGGTAGTACTGTTTCTGGAACAGGCGGAGTTCTTACAGGTATTGGGGCAGGCTTAACTGCTTTGGGTGCACCGTTATGCGCGGTATTTGGTATTGGCGTTGTAGTTGTTACTGCGGGTGGTAATACTGCAACCGGAGGCGTAGCGACTACTGGAACGGGCATGTCTGTAGTAACAGTCGGAACTTCATTAAACGGTGCAGGCAAAGCTATAAAAGTAACGGCAAAAGGTCTACAAACTGCAGGTAAAGGATTGAAAGTAGCAGCAAATGCAACTAATACTGCCGTTAAAGCTGCAAAAGGTGATTGGGCAGGCGCAGCACAGTCTGCGGCTTCTACAATTATTAGTGCGGGCGGAACTATTAAATCAGCGGGTGCTTTAGCAAAAGCTACGGGTGATAAGATGTCTGCAATAGCAGATTTTGCGGATAGAAGTAAAAATGTTATAGATAAAGCAATGACAGCTGCGTATGTTGCTAAAGACGGTATATCAACCGTTAAAGATATTGCAAACGGTGATTTGTTAGGTGCTGTTTCTGACGGTATGTCTGCGGTTTCTTTCGCTACAGGTTTTGCAAGCGATGATAATAACGGAGCAAAAATAATCGGTGATTTAACAAACGGTATCTCAGGTGTTGCTGCGGCAGCAAACGATTATAGAAATGGTGCCAGTGTATTTGATATTGCTTTAGATGTTACAAGCGGAGTTGCAAACTTTGAGGCTGCTCAAAGAAGATATGACGGAGAAAGCGGAAGTGCCGTTGATGCAGAAAGTGATTTCTTCAAGTTTGCAGGTAACTTAAGAAGTGTAAACGATAATCTTATAAATCCAAAAGGTAAAAAATCTGTTGCTCCTGACCCTATCATAGGTAGCGACGACGGTTCGGATTATTAGTTTAATTTCTCTACCATTTCAACTATTTTGTTGAAGGCTGTTTGAGTAATTACGTGTTCAATTCTGCAGGCGTTTATTTCTGCATCTTCGTAATCTACTTTTAGTACCTTTGTAAAGAAGTCACATAAAATTCTGTGTTTGTGCATGACTTCTTTTGCTATTTCAATTCCTTTTGCTGTAAGTTCAATAGGATGATTTTTTTCATATATAATATATTCTTTTTGAGCAAGTTTTTGCAGAGCTTCTGTTACTGAGGCTCTTGAAATATTCAATTTTTTTGCGATATCAACAGCTTTAATTTTATTGTTTTTTTCCTGTTGTTCGTAAATTGTTTCCAAATAGTCTTCGATACTGGCTGATAGTTTAATATTTGTCATGATATATATTATATATGAAAACAAATTACATTTTTGTTTTTGTGAAGTGTTTTGTAAATTTTTGTTTAAAAAAATATAATTCACTAGCAAATTTTGTATTTAGGACACTTTATACGTACATAAAATGGTATTAGTGTTTAGAAAGGAATAACATGCAAGTAAATGCGACAAAACAAGCGGCTCCTGTGAAAGAAACAAAAGCTGCAAAAACAGAAAAGAAAGCTGAAGTAAAAGTTGAAGAACATCAAGAAAACAAGCCAATGCCGGAAGCATCGACCTTACAGGCTATGGCAGGTGTAAAACCTCATAAAATGGGATTAAGAGCAGCAAAACCTACTCCCGAAGCATACTCTAATGCAGAAGCTTCAAAATTGATAGCTGATGCAGGTGTTATGTTGTCAAAACGTGATTATAAAAATGTTAAAAAAGTTCTTGCAAGAGGTGATGAACAAACAAGTAATGTCATGATGCAGTTAGAACTTATTAAACATGGTGATATTGAACCGTCAACATTGAGCTGTTACTGGGAAACAGGTAAAATGAACGATAATCTTGCAAAAGATTTAGACATGGTTTATGAAGCAAGAAAAGCAGGAAAAAATGTTGCTGATGTTTACGTTCCAAACGTAAAAACACAAGCAGAAGGTACTAAAACTGCTAAAATAGGTGATGTATTTAAAGTTGCGGATCAGGATAAAATTTATGTAAAAACTGATGAAAATGAATCAAGACAATTAGACATGGACAAAGATATGTTCATTAAGTTGTTCCCACCTGCAAAGAGATTTACAACACAACAACAAAGTATTGGTGACTGCTATCTTGTATCAACACTAGGTACTTTGATGAACAATGACAAAGCAAGAGTTGCTTTGTATGAAGCTTTTCACCAAGACGGTAAAGATGTAACCGTTAAGTTTAAAAACGGTTACGGCGAATATAAATATAAAAATGCAGAAGTTCCTAATGACAGGGTTCAAAAATATTCTTTGAAAGGTTCAACAGGTATCAGAATTCTTGAGGATGCTTACGGCTTAGATTCTGTTAACAAAGCAGATACAAAATTCAGAGAAATTATGAATGACAAAATTGCTAAGAAACGCGAAGAAGTTGAAAAAGCTCCAATGAATAAAAAGGCTGATGCTATGAAATCTCTGGCTGGTCATCAAAAACGTTTGAATGATTATTTGGAAGCTAAGTCTGATCCAAACAGAACAATTGTTGTTTGTCGTGATGACAACTTCTACAATATTTATTACGAAGAAGATGAAAACGGTTTGAAATTCGCAGATTTAAAAGATGATCCTGATAACAAACAAGATAAATTCCACAGAGCTGCAGATTTTTACAGAGGTTCTTTAGGCGGATATAACTTTGAAGTTATGGAAAGATTCGGATTCGGCGGATTTAGACAATGGAATTTGAATTTTGAAGAAAAAGACGTTAAAAAACAAATGATGAAAGATAACTTCAACAAAGATTTCATTATGACTGGCGGTACACGTGCAAGCGGCGGCAGAGTTGAAAACCCTGTTGCAGAGGCAGCTGGTGTATATGGTTTCCACGCTTATACTTTGGAACCGCAAAAAGATGCCAAAGGTAATTTGACTGTAAGATGTACAAACCCTTGGAACACATCATTTGATGCTGATATTTCTTATGATAAATTCTTAGAATACTATGATTCAGTGTCTATTGTTGACGTAAATTCGTATGGCAAAAAATTACCGTTGGAAGAACAACCAGTAAAATATGGTAAAAATGGTGCTATTTTGGATAAAGATTCAACAGAATCACCTGTAATCTGGTACAACAACGATAAAAAAAATGCTGAAAAAGTAAAAGTATAAAAACTTTTTTAAATAAAAGAACGGCGCAGATTTATCTGCGCCGTTCTTTTTGTTTTATTATTTTCTTTTATAAAATTTAACCGATTTTATTTCTATTGGTTTGTCGGATTTTATTGTCATGGTTTTAATCTCGTTGTTTAAAAGCCATGACGGGAAGTTGTCAAAAGGAAACAGCACAGAATTTTGTTTCGACTGAAATTTTAAATCAGAAGTGTTGTTATCAATAGAAACAGTATACTTTATATTTTTTGAATTAGTATTTATTTCAATTAAATCAATATTTTTACCGCTTTGCGGAACTTTAAATATAATAGAATTGCCATCTAAAATATGCTCAATATTTATTTCTTTAGTCGGTAATGAATTTAGTGAATTAAACCATGCATCAGGCAGATAATTCAAATTATCTGTTGAAAGTGCTTTATCGAGTCTCTGCAGGTCTTTTTTGCCTTTTTCTTTTACTAAAAATACGTTTTTACCGACAATTAGTGTTGAATATTCGGGATTTAGCAGTAATTTTCTATAAAGCGGATTGATTCTTAATGACGGATATACATTATCAAATCTTGGTAAGTCTGTTTCAATCAAAACTACATTAGGCTCTATTGAGGATATTTGTTTATTTTGCTTTGAATTAACCACGTTGTAATAAGAGCTATAAGGAATTGGCATTTTTTTGTTGAAGTAGTAGTAATTCATGCCATGGTTAATATCAAGAAAATCATTATTGGCTTTTGAGAATTTATCAATTACGGATTTAATTTCAGCAATATTTTTCAGTTGTGGTAAAGGTACACTTTTCCATTTTGAAATTTGAGGAGTGTAGGTAAAAATCAAATATAATGCCATTATTAGTGCCAAACAATTGAAATATTTTATATATTTATTATTTTTTTCTAATAGCAGATACGGAACTAAAATTCCCAAATATGAAAGCGAAATATCTCTGATTCTTTGCATTGTGATGTAATCTATTCTTCCAAAAGAATAGTTTAGTGACATTATCACAAATAAAATTGCAAATATCAGAGCGAAAATATATTTAAAGTTTCTGTTTTCAGATTTAATTTCTTCAAAAAGTTTTATTATAAAAAACGGTACTGAGAGAAAAGCAAATAATTTAATTAAATCTGAGGGTATTTGCTGCCATTTTAACGGTGCAAAATTATTTCCGAAAGCATAAATGTTGCTTTGAATATAATTTTGAGCTTCAAGCATGTATGACACTATAAAATCTTTATTTGGCAAAACAACAACTAACAACAAGATTATAAAAAAGACAAATTTTTTATATCGGTTTGGATTTTGCAGGCAAATGTAAAAAGTGAGCGGTAATGTTGCAATAAGCCAAAAGATACCGTATGTTGTCCAAAAGAAAGCTGCAAAATATGCGAAAATTACGTATGAAAATATCCACAGGTAAGAATTTTGCTTAAAAGCGGATTTTAAAAAGACAAAGAAACTTAATACGTACAATTGGGGTATGTTAAAGGCTCTAAACATTGAAAAAGATACTAATACAGGTGATTTTTTGAAAATATAATAAGAAAAAATAACGGTTGTTGTAAGAATTAAGTTATCAAACAAACTTCTTCCAAGTAAAAATGTGTAAGCTGAAATATCCTTAAATACGTAATATCCGAATATTGGCGGAATAATGTCTGAAAATCCATGAACCATCATTACATCTTTGTAATAGGATATATTAAATTGGTGATGCATAAGCCATACTGCAGCTTTTTCACCTTCGTGGTGCAATTCTATTCCGCCATTTTCAAAATTATAACCGTTTCCAAAAAGCAGAATAAAAACAGGTATAAATGCAAATATTGAAAGTTCTGCTTTTTCTTTTTTATAAAGGTTTAAATAAGCGGTTGTGATTGACAGAATTATAAAGCATACTATTAAGATTATAAGTATAGGATAAATGTTTCCGTTAAATGGATACAGAATCACATATCCGAACGATAAAACAGTTTGCAGAACCATAAAGCTTGTTTTATGGTTTGAAATTAGCTTATCAAAATTAAAATTAAATTTTAAATCTGGTAATTGAAACTCAAGTTTTAATTTTGGAAAAATTTTATAAATTGGCAAAATTATGAAAAATAATGCAACGTAGAGAGGAAATATTGCCAAATCCAAAAATTTGTTATGGTTTTCGTAAATTGAAACGCCAACATAAAAATCGTTTAAGTTTGTATACCCTGTTTTATCGTATAAAAAATGATAAATTAAGCACACAAAGCCGCACGATAACAAAGAAATTATTACATAATCAAATGTGCTCAAGCGTTTGTTCATAAATGTATTTTACAATAAAAATTCATTATAATAGTTTACAATTATACAAAACAACAATTTATAATAAATGTTGTT
>CAJOPF010000061.1 GCA_905236205.1 Candidatus Gastranaerophilales bacterium | reverse complement strand
CTTCAACGCCGTCAGCTTTTCTGACTGACTCTTGATTATTTCTTTTTGATTTACCAATTTTTCATTATGCTTTTTAACTGTTTCTTTCAGTGCAGCTGATTTTGCAGTTTGGTTTTTAACATTTTCTTTTAAAACGTTTATATTTTCTGACTGGATTTTAATTATATTTTTTTGATTACTTAATCTTTCATTTACCTCTTTTTTTAGGTCAGATAAATTCTTTTGAAGAGTCAAAAACTTTGACTTAAATTTTAACTTAAGTCCTAAAATGGTAATAACCTTATGAACTTTTTCATTTTTTATTGAAAAAATTTGCTGAAAAATTTTACTCATAAATATAACTCTCTTATCCTTTAATAATTAACATTTTACAATAATAGAAAAATATTATAAAGTAAAGTTTTATTTAAAAATGTTTATAGTATGATAAAGACAGAAATGGAGATTTTATGTTAAAAGATAAAAATGTTTTAATTACGGGTGCAGACGGTTTTATAGGTTCACACTTAACCGAAAGAATAGTAAAAGAAGGCGCAAAAGTTAAGGCTCTTTCACAATACAATTCCTTCAACAATTGGGGCTGGCTTGAAGATGTAGATTGCAAAAACGATATAGAAGTGCTTACGGGAGATGTTCGAGACCCCAATTATATGAGAGAGATTACAAAAGGCGTGGATGTTATATTTCACCTTGCTGCACTAATTGCAATTCCATACTCTTACATCGCTCCTGACAGTTACATAGATACAAACATTAAAGGTACATTAAATGTTTGTCAGGCAGCAAGGGATAATAATGTTGCAAAAACTATTATCACATCAACATCAGAAGTTTACGGTACGGCACGTTATGTACCTATTGACGAAAACCACCCTAAACAGCCGCAATCACCTTATAGTGCTACAAAAATCGGGGCTGATGCAATAGCAAAAAGTTTTTACAACGCATTTGAATTGCCTGTTACTATTGCAAGACCGTTTAACACTTACGGTCCAAGACAATCAGCAAGAGCAATTATTCCGACAATTATTACTCAAATTGCCTCTGGTAAAAAAGAAATAAAACTTGGAGATTTAACTCCTACACGTGATTTTAACTACGTTAAAGATACCTGCTCAGGTTTTGTTGCACTTGCAAATTGCGACAAAACAAACGGAGAAGAAATCAATATCGGTTCAAATTACGAAATATCAATGGCTGATACCCTGAATTTAATCAAGAAAATTATGAACAGCGACGTTGAATTTGTAACCGACCAACAACGTATCAGACCTAAAAATTCAGAAGTTAACCGTTTGTGGTGCGATAACACAAAAATTAAAGAATTAACAGGCTTTAAGCCTCAATACACAATTGAAGACGGATTAAAAGAAACAATTGAATGGTTTAAAAATCCGGAAAACTTGAAAAAATATAAGGCGGATATATATAATGTCTAATTTTATTCCATTATCAGTACCGAATTTGTCGGGAAACGAACTTGAATATGTAACAAATGCAGTTAAAACCGAATGGGTTTCAACAGGCGGTGATTTAATCAACAAATTAGAAGAAAATCTTGCAAATTACCTTCATGCAGAACAGGTTTGTGCTTTGCAAAGCGGTACCGCAGGACTTCATTTGGCGATGAAATTATCCGGCGTTGAACCAAATACGGAAGTTATTGTTCCCACATTGACTTTTGCGGCGGCAGTAAACCCTGTAAAATATTGCTACGCAGAACCTATATTTATGGACTGCGACGACAGTTTATGTATTGATGCACAAAAAGTTCAGCAATTTTTAGAAGAAGAATGTGATTTTGACGGAGAAAAAGTTACAAACAAAACAACAAAACGTCAAATTAAAGCAATAGTTGTTGTCCATGTTTTTGGAAACATCGGCAATTTGGAATTGTTATGTCAATTAGCACAAAAGTATAAACTAAAACTTATTGAAGATTCAACGGAAGCACTTGGAACATACTTTTTGGACAGCGGAAAATTTGCAGGAACTATCGGTGATTTTGGAGTATATTCGTTTAACGGAAACAAAATCATTACAACAGGCGGCGGCGGAGCTTTGACAGCTAAAAATATTGATGATGTCAAACACGCAAAACATTTATCAACTCAAGCAAAGGCAGATGCGGTGTATTTTGTTCATGATGAAATCGGTTATAATTATAGAATGACAAATTTACAAGCTGCTCTTGGGGTTGCTCAACTTGAACAATTAGAAAAATTTGTTGAAATAAAGAAGAAAAATTACGAATTATATCTTGAAAACGGATTAAATCTGCTGGGTTTCAGCAACAAAATAAGAACTAATCACTGGTTTTATTCTTTAATTACTGATAAGCGTGATGAATTGATTAAATATATGACGGAAAATAAAATTCAAACCCGCCCTATATGGAAGTTAATTCACACACTAAAACCTTATGAAGGCAGTCAAACATATAAAATTGAAAAAGCCTTGGAATATTATGAAAAAGTTGTTAATATTCCTTGCTCAACAAATTTGACAGAAGAAGATGTTCTGCGTGTTATAAAAACCATTAAGGACTTTAAATAATGGAAAAAATCGTCTTAATCGGTGGCGGCGGACATTGTAAAAGCTGTATTGATGTTATTGAACAAGAAAAAAAGTTTGAAATCAAGGGTATTCTTGATGTTGCCGAAAAAGTCGGAACAAAAATTTTAGGATACGAAATTATCGGTACAGATGATGACATTGAAAAATTTGTAAATGAAGGCTGCTGCTTTTTAATCACTGTCGGACAAATAAAATCTGCAAATTTAAGAATAAAACTTTTTGAAAAAGTTAAAAATGCAGGCGGAAAAGTTGCAACTGTTGTATCTCCAAGAGCTTATGTTTCGAAACACGCTTCTGTTGATGAAGGTACAATTGTAATGCACGATGCACTGATTAACGCAGATGCAAAAATCGGCAAAAATTGCATCATAAACACAAAATCTTTGATAGAACATGAATGTATTATAAAAGATAATTGCCATATAGCTGTCGGTGCCGTTATCGCAGGTGAAGCCGAAATAGGTGAAGAAACTTTTGTCGGCGCAAACTCAACAATAGTCCAATGCGTAAAAATTCCTTCAAAATCATTTATAAAAGCTGGAAGTTTGGTTAAATAAAATTTGTTTATGCTACTATAAAACTATGAAAAAAACTTTTATAATTGCAGAAGCAGGGGTTAATCATAACGGTTCTTTTGAACTTGCAAAACAGCTTGTTGATAAAGCTGTTGAGGCAGGTGTCAACTGTGTTAAATTTCAGACTTTTAATGCCGAAAACTTAGTTAATAAATCGGCAAAAAAAGCTGATTATCAAATTGAAAATACGGGTACAACAGAAAGTCAGCTGGAAATGCTCAAAGAACTTTCTTTGAGTTATGAAAATTTTGCGGAATTAAAAAACTACTGCGACAGCAAAAATATATTATTTCTTTCAACTCCGTTTGATTTGGAAAGTGCTGATTTTTTAAATAATTTAAGTATGGAAATTTTTAAAATTCCGTCAGGTGAAATTACAAATTTACCTTATTTAAGAAAAATAAATTCCTTCGGCAAAAAAATTATATTATCAACAGGTATGGCAACTTTGGATGAAATTCAAGATGCACTCAAGGTCTTAAAAAATTGTGAAGTTTCTCTTCTGCACTGCACGACAGAATATCCATGTCCTTACGACAACGTAAATATGAAAGCTATGCTTACAATAAAAGAGCATTTTAATTTGCCTGTCGGATATTCAGACCACACTAAAGGCATAGAAATTCCTGTTATGGCGGTTTCTATGGGAGCTGAAATCATAGAAAAACATTTTACGCTGGATAAATCAATGGAAGGACCTGACCATAAAGCGAGTTTGGAACCTGATGAATTAAAGCAAATGGTTTTGGCAATAAGGAACGTAGAAAAAGCCTTTGGAACAGGCATTAAAGAGCCACAAGAAAGCGAAAAGAAAAATATTACTGTTGCAAGAAAATCAATAACAGCAAAATGTGATATTAAAAAAGGCGAAATATTTACTGAAGAAAATTTAACCGTAAAACGTCCCGCAACAGGAATTTCACCAATGAAGTGGGATGAAATAATAGGAACTACCGCACAAAAAGACTATAATAAGGACGATATTATATAATGCGAAAAATTTGTGTTGTAACATCAACAAGAGCCGAATACGGCATTATGACAAGGTTAATTGAAAATTTGTATCAGGATAAGGATATAAACTTTCAATTGATTGCAACAGGTATGCATTTATCAAAAAAATTCGGACACACAATAGATGAAATAACTCAGCCAATTACAAAAAAAATAGATATCGAAATAGAAAAAGAACCTGCACATTCTCTTGCTCTTACAATTGAAAGATTTAATGAAGCATTTAAGGAATTAAATCCTGATATTATAGTTATATTAGGCGACAGATACGAAATTATGGGAGTTGCACAGGCTGCCATGCTCAATAATATTCCAATAGCACATATTCATGGCGGTGAAACAACAGAAGGCGCTATTGATGAAGCTATCAGGCACTCTATAACAAAAATGAGCCACCTTCATTTTACATCTTGCGAAGAATACAGAAAAAGAGTAATTCAACTCGGAGAAAATCCTGAAAGAGTTTTTAACGTAGGCTCTTTAGGTGTTGAAAACATAAAAAAAATCCCATTGATGAAGAAAGAAGAATTGGAAAAATCCTTGGATTTTAAATTCAATAAACACAATTTATTGGTTACGTTTCATCCTGTAACACTGGAAAGTAATTCCGACGAACAATTTAAAGAAATGCTTGGAGCATTAAATGAACTTGAAGATACGAATATTATCATAACTTATCCTAATTCGGACAGCGGCAACGACGAAATTATAAAAATGATAAAAGATTTTGACAATTCACACGACAATGTAAAATCATATACCTCTTTAGGTATGAAAAGATATTTATCAACAATTCAATATGTAGATGCAGTTGTGGGAAATTCATCAAGCGGCATTTTGGAAGTACCAAGTTTTAAAGTTGCGACAATAAATATCGGTAACAGACAAAAAGGACGTATACAAGCAAATTCCGTAATAAATTGCAAACCAAATAAAGAAGAAATTTTAAACGCTATAAGAGACGCTCAAACAAAAGATTTTTCAGAAACTAAAAGCCCTTATGAAAAAGAAGAAACGGCTGACAATATTCTGAAAATATTGAAAGAAACCAATTTAGACAAAATTGTAAAAAAATGTTTTTATGATATCATTTAGATAATTTAAAATATCGGAGAAACTAAATGGACATAAAAAGTATTAAAAAATCAATTGATAAAAAAATTACAAATATAAGACGCAAATTCGGATATTTACCTGAACTTTCAAGACCTTACACAGAGCCTAAACGTACTTATAAAAAACTTATTCTTGTAACAGGTTTTTTTTATAGCGGTTCCGGTGCTGTTGTTGACTTATTGAGAGAATTTAATAATATAACTGCAATTTGCAAGCCCGATAAAGAAAGCGGTACACAGTTAAAAAAATCAAAACAACAAGAAGTGGATTTTTTCAGAGATTATGCGGGCGTTTTGGATTTAGAATCTGCGTTTGAAGATTTTTATCCTTATTCACAAGATTTAAAATTAAAAAGCTTTATCACTATATCTGAGTATCACTACAGAAAAGGCGGAATTTACACAGATAAATTTATGCAACTGACTTGGGATTTTATAAACGAACTTGTCGAATACAAAAAAACATTACAACACATACCTGCAGGGGGCAGAGCTTTTGCTATGAAAGAAAGTTTTCTGCTAAATTTCAAAAACCTTGCATCTCCGTTTGTATTCAAACCTGAAAAAGGAAATGTCGTTTATTTCTTAAAAAATCTGTCCGTAAAAGAATATCGTGAGATTGCAAAAAAATATGTTACATCTGTATTAAAAACAATCAATTCAAAAGAAATATTACTTCTTGACCAAATGATTTCAAACGGATGCACAGATATAGATAAACTGGAAGATTATTTGGGTAAGTTCAAAAACTTAGCTGTATATCGTGATCCTAGAGATGTTTATACTCAGGCAATACAAAGCAATTTGAAATTTATGCCTCATGATGTCAAAATATTTACAAACTGGTATAGAAGCTATGTTGAACCTTATACAAAACTTCAACACGAAGATTTTATGCTTTTAAGATTTGAAGATGTAATTCTTAACCTTGAAGACACTAAAAAGAAAATTTTAGAATTTACAAACATAGATGAAAGTCACCATACAAAACCTAAATCTTGCTTGCAAACAGAAGTTTCAAGACAAAATATAGGTTTGTATAAAACGTTTGAAGACCAAGACGCAATAAAATATATTGAAGAAAATTTGAGCGAATATTGTTATAATCAGGACTAAAATATACGGTAAGTTTATGAAAAAAGTTGATCACACTATTTTATACAACAAAACAATAAAATATGCGATGGAGAAAATCAATAAATTTAATTCAAACAATCCGCTAATTTTATTTGTTGCAAATAAACAGGCAAAAATTGTCGGAGCTATAACAGACGGTGATATCAGACGCGGACTAATCAACGGAAAAACTTTAGAATCACCTGTAACAGAAATAATGAAAAGTGATTTTAAATATATAACAAGCACAAAAGATTATAAAAAAATAGAAGAATATAAAAAACTTGATTTAAAAATTGTACCTTTAGTTACAAAAGATTTTGAACTGATAGAGTTTATAGATTTGACCAAAATAAAGGCGATGCTACCTTTAGATGCGGTAATTATGGCTGGCGGCAAAGGAGTAAGGCTAAAACCGTACACCAATGACACTCCAAAACCTATGCTTGAATTAAACGGCAAACCGATTTTAGCACACAACATTGACAGATTGCTTGCATTTGGTATCAAAAACATCTACATTTCTGTTAATCACTTAAAAGAACAAATAATAAATTATATCAATGACAAATATAAAGATAAAAATATTAAATTTATAGAAGAAACTGAACCTCTTGGAACGATAGGTTCGATAAAACTGGTTAATAAATGGGAAAATGATGATATATTGGTTATGAATGCGGATGTTTTGACTAATATTGATTTTTACGACTTTTTCCAAAACTATAAAAATTTTAAAGATAATATGTCTATTGCGACATTTAATATAAGAATAAATATTCCATACGGTATTTTAGACACAACTGACAAAAAAATCAATTCTTTAATAGAAAAACCTTCATTTACCTATTATTCAAATGCAGGTATATACTTGATAAACAAAAAATCTTTAAAATACATACCCGATAATCAAAAATTTGATTCTACGGAATTGATGGAAAAACTAATAGAAAACCACAAAAAAGTTAGCCATTTCCCAATTCGCGGTTACTGGCTTGATATCGGAAATGCACAAAACTATGCAAAAGCTCAGGACGATATCAGATTTATAAAATTTTAAAATTTTTATTTTAAAAGTTTTGAGTCAATTATTGATTTTGCGTATAAAAAATCAAGCTCACTGTCGATATCTACCGAATTTATTCTGTCCATTACATATATATAGCTGTTTTTGCCGTAAAAATTGACCTTTTTTATATCAGAAGTTTTTATAATATAAACAGCTCCGTTTAATGTATACGTTTTTGGCAATTCTTGACGTGGTTTCAGGTATTTTTTCTTAATAAAATTTGTTGCTTTTTGGTCTTCTGCCAAAACATTACACCAATAAGGCGAGTGTTCCGTTTCGCAAACAGAAATAACCGTATCTGCATTTTTTTCTGCAAACAAGTCCATAGCTTCTTTTATATTTTTTGCTGTTCTCAACGGAGACGTAGGCTGTAAAATAATAACAACGTCAAAAGTTTTATTTAATTCTTTTTTATAATTATCAATAACCTCTTCTATAACAGACATTGTGCTTGCTTTATCACCTGAAGCATATTCACTCCTTAAAAAAGGAACTTCCGCACCAAATTCTTCCGCTATTTTTGCATATTTTTTACTGTCTGTTGAAACCATAACACAATCAAAAACACCGCTTTTTTTTGCGGCTTCAATAGTGTACGCAACAAGAGGTTTGCCATTTAAGGTTTTTATATTTTTGTCTTTTAGCCCTTTTGAACCGCTTCTTGCAGGAATAACACCCAAAACTTTATAATTTTTATACATTTTACACCTCTTTGAAATTATAAATAAAATAGGTAAAATTTGCAAAATGTATTTTTATTTTTGTAATTATTTACATAATATAAATAAATAAAAAATACATGTCCTACTCGGACGGAGGAAACTTTTGGTGACAAAAGGCATTGTCGCTGTTTTATTAAGTGAAAATTACTCATTCCAATATTGTCGGATAATAAAAATCGCCATTTGCGTTCAAAATATGCGGTAATATTTTTGTAGAAACAATTATATAAATATTTTTATTTTTTTTGTTTACTTTTAACTTTGTACGAAAACTTTATAAAACTCAAAATAGTAACTTTTTTGTGTATAGCTCTTTTTGAACTTTTTTTAGGTATATCTTTTTCAATTTTAAAGATACAATCTAATATTGATAAAATTTTTCTTCTATTAATTTCTTTTTGCAGAGCCTCTTTTATTTCTTCTTTTGGAGAAGTTGCACCTTTTCCAAACAGGTCATCCACCATTTTTTTACTTTCATCACTCGGATATATATTTGGATACACAGGCACAATTTTTTCAAATATTTCCATATTTTTATTCAAATAATCTTCATAATCATCACGAGTCTTACCAAAAAGATTTGATTGAGATGTATCATAAGTTTTTTTATCATTATTTTTGCCATAAACAAAAGTTGGAAGTCCGAATTCTATCGCATAAACAAGTGATGAACTCATTGCGCAATTTGAAGAAACATATTTGTGATGTCTTAAAATTTCATAGTAATTATCAACAAAATCTTTATCTCTGCAATGCCCTGCACAATATACCTTAAAACCGTTTTTAACAAAGATTTTATGTCGTTTTTTCAGAATATCGCGCCAATGTAAACACACATGTATCGGCTTAAATTCGTCAGGTAATTCATTTAATCTGTCAATATAATATTGCCAGTCTACGGTTGTGTCTGTGCTTGCGCCCGAATGTGCGGGATAAACAATTGTTCCTTCTGCATCTTCGGCTTGTTTAATATTTTTTAAATCTTTATACAAAGGAAACAATGCTCCTGTTGCGAAAGTTTTGTCTTTTGAACGCCCATGTTCCACTAAAAAATCTACTTGACTTTGTCTTGTGCATAATACAGGAATTTTAGCCTCTAATGCACCCGAATAATTCCATTCATAATCAGTTGCAAAAATGCCATGATATATTCTTGCTTCAAGTTTATCGCTATCTTTTAAGTTATAAAGTTGAGGAATAATTTTTTCATAACTGTACCAGTCCAAAAAATTATTGCAACCGTATCTGAATTCTTTTATTTTTTCAATTTCTTTTTTTAAATTATATTTTTTAAAATTTATCATAATAAATAATTGCCGGTGTAAAATCAATTTTTAAAATCTTGTACAACATTTTGTACAAATGTTGCATGTTATAAATTCAGTGTAACACGAAAAATTTATAAAATAAAGTTTCTGCATTTTTCTTCAATTTTTTCTTGTTCAATTCCTATATAACAGAGGGTAATACTTGGTGTAGAATGATTTAATATTTTTTGCAATAAAACGATATCTTTGTACTTTTTGTAAAAGTGATATCCGAATGTTTTTCTTAGTGAATGAGTACCAATATTTATGTCAAGGTGAAGTTCTTTACATGCGGTATTTAAAATTCTATAAGCAGTAAACCTGTCCATTCGATTTTTATATATAGAAATAAACAGAGGTTCTTCATCATTTCTGTTTTCCGTAAATTTATTTATTAGAATTTTTAATTTTTTATTTATAGGAAACCTTTTATATTTACCTGTTTTAATTTCATAAATTTTAATAATATCCTTATTTTTTACGGTTTTAACATCTAAATTTAAGATATCCGAAATTCTTAACCCGCAATTTATACCGATTTCAAATAAAAGATAATTTCTAAAACTTTGTTCTTTTAAAAAATTTTTTAGTTTTTTTAAATCCGATTTGCTTTTAATAGGTTCTACCGTACTCATTTTATTCTCCTTTCAATGCAACATTTGTACAAAATGTTGTACAAACAAAATTTATATGGAGGTACAAATGAGATTCTCAATAGAAAAAAAAGATGTTAAAAACTTTTTTGTTAAAAAGAAATCTTCTAACAATATAACTACAAAAAGAATTCTTGGAATTACAACAAAATACGCAAGAGGTAGAGCTTATAACAATTTTATCTCAACTTTAGAATACTTAAAACCTTATATAAATGAAAATATTGATAATATTTTAGAGGATTTTAAAATAAAAGCAGAAAAGAAAAAGCTGACTCCAGAGATATATTTAAACGATAAAAAATTAGCGGAAGAAATTATTGATTCTGTTAACCCCTCAGATATAACCCCAGCTACAGGAGAAACAAGATATTTTCAATTAAAAGAATTAGAATTTGCAAAAGAAATATTAGAAGATATTGAAAAGAATACAGATTTAAAGCCGTTTATGGATGACGGAACTTTGTTAGGGGCTGTAAGGCACAAAGGTTTTATTCCTTGGGACGATGATTTTGATTTTTCTTTAATGAGAAAAGACTATGAAAAACTGATAGAATATTTCAAAGAAAAATATACATGGTTAGATACTTCCAATTGGAATATTAAAACCTACAGAAAAGATGTTAAAAAAGCATTAGAAATGTTACCAAAAGATATTATTGTAGTTTTAACTCCAACAAGTTTGAAACTATATAAACAAGAAGATAATGAAATTTTATTTCTTGATTTTTTCGTACTTGATTACTATGACGATATGCTTAATATATCTAATTTACAGTCGCTTGTAAAAAAATATAAAAAGAAAAGTATGAAAATAAAAATTTTTTCCGAGAGATTAGATTTTATAAAAAGTGCAATTGAAGAAAGTAATTTTGTTGTAGATGAAAGTAATTCTATACAAGTTGGTATTGATAATGCTAATTTTTATCTTTATTCATTGAAAGGTATAAGAAGAAAATCAGATATTTTTCCGTTAATAAAAATGCAATTTGAAGATACTGAATTTTACGCACCAAATAACACTCATGAATATTTAAAAACCATTTACAGCTACTATGATAAATTGCCGTCAAAAATAAAAGCTGTAAAACACGCTGGACACAAAGATTTTAAATAAATTAAAAGTTTTATAATTTTAAGGACTTTACACAATATGCAACAAAACAAAAAGAAAATTCTATTTTTAAATTTTGACGGTTCAAAACATCCTTATTTTGAAACAAGCCTTGAGCTTATGGAAAATGAAATTGCAAAGGGTAATGAAATTTATTCTTTATCTTGTAACAGCTTATTAGATAAATATTGTTGTAATCACGTAAGAGGTCAAAAATTTAACAGAGAAAATGATTTTTGCAAGAAATGTAAGAGAGGGTATAAAGCAGGTATGAAAATGCTCAAAATACCTGCAAAAAATCAATTTATCCTAAAGCCTGTAAAAGTTCCTCATTTTAAAACTTTTAAAACAATAGATGAAATTAAAAATTTTTCTATTGAAGATGTAAATATCGGTTTTGGTATTGCATCTACAGTAATGACATATACAAGAGATTATCAATATAACCCTTCAGAAGAAAAAATACTAATCAATAAACTTTTAACCAATTCCTATACAATTTTGAAAAATTTGGAAAATATATACGACAAAATAAAATTTGACGAAATATATGTTTTTAACGGAAGATATTATGAGTTTAATACAGGAATAGCTTTTGCAAAAAAATACGAAATAGACTTTTATATATATGAGTCTGGTTCCGATTATACTCGTTATTTATTGAGAAAAAATGTTTATATTCATGATTTTCAAACTAATCAACAAGAAATTATAGATTTATGGAACAATGAAAAAGATAATAATCTACGCACAGAAATAGCTGTTGAATGGGTTGTCAATAGACGTAATGCTATTGCAAAAAATTGGCGTGTTTTTACAAAAAAACAAACGTGTGGAAAACTTCCTGAAAATTTTGATAAAACAAAAGAAAATATTGCTATTTATAACACTTCATTAGATGAAGTTGGTATTTTTGACGAATATAAAAATCCAATTGATGAAAATGATAATAATATTTTAAGAGAAATAATTAAAAGGTATGAAAATGATGAAACTAAACATTTTTATTTGAGAATTCATCCTAACTTAAAAAACTTAAAAACTACACAAATTAAAGAAATAAAGAAAATGATTAAATCAAAACCAAAGTGTATGTCTTTTATAAAAGCAAAAGATGATATTGATACTTATGCTTTAATGGAAAATTGCGATAAAATTTTGGTATTTTGCTCCACTATGGGTATAGAATCAACATATTGGGGCAAACCTTCAATTTTGGCTGGAGTTGCACTTTATGATAGACTTGATTGCATATATAAAGCAAAAAATTATAATGAATTATGGAATTTAATAGACTCTAAAAATTTAAAGCCAAAACCTAAAGAAAACACTTATCCTTATTTTTATTGGATGAATCACAGGGGAATAATGCACGAAATTTATAAACCCGAAAAACTTTTCGTCGGAACATATAGAGGTAAAAATTTTAGAGAACTTGAATTAAATCCTATTGTAAGATTTTATAACAAACTTAAAGAAATTCTTCGATAATTACCACTTAAATCAATTTATTATATTTTATGATTAGTTACTTTTATGTCAATCGGAAGCTTATTGTAATGGTTATAAATAGTCTTTAAATATTTGTCAGGGTTATTAGGTGCATAAAATTCCGTATCTTCAAATTGCATTTTTATTAACGGAAAAATGTCCGATTTTCTTCGTATGCCCTTCATCGGATAATAATAAAAATCATAATTATCTATACCCGCCTGTATCGTATCACTATCCTCGACAATATCTCTGTTCTTTGAAATTTCTTCTTCGTAAAATTTGAATCTGTCTTTAAATACTTTTATTTTTTTTGTCTTTTCTTTAATAAAATCCGCATACTCCTGCAAAGTTTCAACATTGTGTTCATCATTGTAATAATCAAGAGCAAAAAAATCCACCACAGCAAATTTTTCTTCCGTACCTTTATAGCATTTCAAGCTAGTCATACGTCTTGCAACAAAAATTTGATTTGGATATTTCTTTAAACTTTCTTTTATTTTGTCGTTGAAATGTTTGTTATGCAGTTTTGAAGTATCAATATAAATGTATTTTTCTTTAAAATATTCTATCAATTTTTCATAATCTTTTCTCATTAAAGAAAAATCAAAATCATCGTCCCAAGGAATAAAACCTTTATGTCTTACAGCTCCAAGCAAAGTCCCGTCATCCATAAACGGTTTTAAGTCCGTATTTTTTTCAATATCTCCTAATATTTCTTTTGCAAATTCAAGTTCTCTAACCTGTGTTTCTCTTATTTCACCCGTCGCAGGCTTTATATCCGACGGATTAACTTTGTCCAGCAAAACTTTTACTTTTGCCTTATCTTTTTCATAAAGTTTTGCCGAAACATTTTTTGATTGAGAGATTTTTTTGAATTTTTCAATCATATCATCAACATTTTCGTCAATATAAGGTTTTATAAATTCCAATATTCCTGCCAAATGAGAGTACAAATCACCTTTTACGTAACGCAGCGTGATTCCTAAAATCCTTTTTTCCGTAATAAAACTTTTTTCATCATAAATGCGTTTATGGAAAAAGTTTATAATATCTTTAAATTTTATGCTTATATCTATCATTTTTTAATTTTTCAGCAATTCTGTCAATTCATTTTGGCTAAATTTGTACGGATTATTTGATAATCTTTCAATATTAACCTGAGAAGCTATATATTCTATATCATTGATTCCCAATTTTTCAAAATTAACTTCCAATTCAATCTCTTTGAACAAATTATCAAAATAATTTTCGCTGCCTAACAAAGATTTAATCTCTTTAATACGGTCTTTTACAAAATCACATCCTCTGCTGTCATTAAGAGTTTCCGACGTAACTTGTTCGTTTTTAGCCATTAAATTTTTTATTGTCAAAGCAACGGCATAACCATGCGGGATACCGTATTTTGAAGTAATTGCATAAGAAAGCGCGTGAGAAGCAGTTGTTCTTGAAATATTTATGGCTTTGCCTGCCAAATTAGATGCAAGCGACATATTTTTCGCAGACGTTTCATCGTCATTATTTACGTAATTTACGATATTATCTCTGCAAAGTTCTATTGCCTGCTTTGCATATTCTCTGCTTTCAGGTGTCGATTTTACAGCCCAATAACTTTCTATTGCCTGACAAAATGCGTCCATTGCAGTACTTGCTTTTATTTTTTTGGGAGTCTTCTCCATAAATTGGCTATCCACAATTGCGATTTCAGGCAAAATAGATTTATCGTCAAGTGACATTTTTTTACCGTTTCTGTAAAGAACAGCAAATTGAGTTGATTCTGAGCCTGTTCCGCAAGTTGTTGGTATAGCAATCAATTTTGCGGAAATTTTCGTATAAAATTTATAAGATTTTGCAAAATCAATTACGCTCCCGCCGCCTGCCGCAATAACCAAATCATAAGAGGTTCCTAGTTTTTCTATTGAAGAATTTAATTCTTCTTCTTTCGGATTTGTTGAAAAATCATTAAAATAAGTTATATTAACCCCTTTTAACTGATTTTCTATAATTGGTTTTATCGGCTCAAAAGATTTTTTACCAGTAAAAATAAGTATTCTCTCTGCCTTTTGGCATTTCACCAAATCAGATAATTTGTCTATTGAGTTTTTTTCAACAAAATAAACCTGATTTAGATTTTCCATAAAGATTTTTTTGTTTTCTTGAGGTTTTTCTTTTGGTCTGCCCAAGTCTTCTCTGGCTCCGCATTTAACTTTAATTTCAAGTAAAGCAGTACAGTTATCCTGAATAAATTCAGGTAAAACTTTTTGCAAATCTTCTTTTTTAGAAACCGAATAAGCATTCTTATAACCAGAATTTAGCGCTATTTGCGATAAATTAGCGTTACTTGCGGTTGTAGGCTGAGAACCTACACTGTCATGAGCTTCGTTATTAAATATAATATGTTTAAAATTGTTTAAATCTTTTGATGAATTAACCGCTAAAGAACCCATGTGCATAAGAAAAGCACCGTCACCGTCCAAGCAGTATACTTTTCTGTCAGGTTTATCAAGTGCTATTCCAAGAGCAATTGAACTAGAATGTCCCATTGAACCAACCGTCAAAAAGTCTTGTTTGTGAGATTGTCCGAGCCTGTTTCTTGTTTCATACACTTCTCTTGAGATATGCCCTGTTGTAGAAACAACAATATCTTCATAAGACAAAGCAGTTAAAACTGTTTCTATTGCATCTTCCCGTCTCAATTCATAATCGGAAGTCTTTTTGTTTTTCAGTGTATATTTTTCAAACAAACCTTTTCTTATAATAAACGCAAAAGGCTGTTTTGTTTCTTTCATATATTCAAAAGCTTTATTTATAACAGGTTCAGCCTTTTCAAAATCTTCGGATAAAATTTCATATTTTATGCCCATTGCATCAAGTAATTTATCAGTAACTTTTCCTTGTTTTACATGTTGAGGTTCATCTTTTTTGTCAAGTTCACCGCGCCATCCGATTAGCATTAGCAGTGGAATATTATAAACTTCCTCATCAGTCAATGATAACAGAGGATTTACGCAATTGCCTATTCCTGAATTTTGCATATAAACTAAGGCGGGCTTACCTGTTGCAAGATAATGACCTGCCGCAAGTCCTATTGCATTACCCTCATTTGCCGTAATTGTATGATGTTTTTCATCAACATTATCTGTTACGTATGCGCAAAAATCCTTGAGCAAACTGTCAGGAACACCGCAAAAACAATCAATACCGTTTTTAATCAATAAATCAAAAAAGTTTTGAACGTTCATTTTATTTTGCTCCAGGGATTAAGGTAATAATATCTTTAATTTTCATACAAAAATCTTCTGATGCTTCTTTACATCTGTGGTGTTCAAGAATTGATTTGGCTGCGTTTACCATAGCAGGATATGCAGCTCTTAGTAAGTGATTTGCATAAATTACAATATTTATTCCGCTGTCAATCAACTCTTGTTCCGTAACTTGGTTATATGAACTTGGAACAACAACAAGCGGCTTTCTGTTTGGTAACTGGTTGTATAATTTTGCGAATTCTTTTATTTCGTCAAATTCTTTTCTGCGAGAATGAATCATAATACCGTCTGCACCCGCATCAAGGTACGTTTTTGCTCTTGAAATGGCATCTTCCATTCCTTGTTCAAGAATTAAGCTTTCAATTCTTGCAATAATCATAAAATGGTCGGTAACTTGAGCTTGTTTACCTGCTTTAATTTTTTCCGCAAAATCTTCAGGATTATCCTGTTCTTGAAAAACTTCCGTTCCGAACAAAGAATTTTTCTTTAAACCGATTTTATCTTCAATAATAATTGCGGAAACACCAAGTCTTTCAAGAGTTTTTACCGTAAAAATAAAGTGTTCTTGCGGACCGCCGTTATCTCCGTCATAAATTATAGGTTTTGTTGTAACTTCAAGAATATCGTTTAGTGTTGTCATTCTTGTTGTTGTATCAAGATAACCAATATCAGGTTTTGCCTGAGCGGCAGATTGAGTTAAAGAAGAAATCCAAATTCCGTCAAACTCTATTTTTCTGTTTTCTTCCATAATAGAAGTATTTTCAACGATAAGTCCTGATAAACCGTTGTGAGATTCGCATATTGTTACTATATCTTTTGAATCCAATAATCTTTTAAGCCTTGCGCCTCTGATTTCAGGAGTTGTACCAACATCTTTAAGAGCTTTATTTAATTTCGTTGAGGAAATACCTTCTGTATAAGGAATATCAATAACCTCACCGCCCCATTCTTTCATCACATCAACAATACGTTGTCTGGTTTTTGCCTGAACACCTGTTTTCCAATCATCACCATGAAGTACGTAATCAGGTTTTATTCTCAATAAATTAGGAACATAATCCAATGTTTCCTGTGCAATAACCTGAGTTACACCTTTTACATTTTCAATAATAATTTTTCTTTGTTCCCAGTTCATATATGGTAAACGTTTATAACTTGCAATAGCCTTGTCTGTTAAAAGACCTACTATAAGTTCGCCCCCGCCTATTGAATCTAGTAATTTTCTTGCTTCGTGAATAATATTCAAATGTCCCGGGTGAAGCAAATCTGCACTCATACCAATATAAACTTTTTTCATTTTTAATTTCTCCTATAAATTTAATTTAATAAATTCAACAAATATTTATAGATTTTTTGCGAACTTAGCTCTCTTTCGTCTGATATTGCGTTAATTATATCATGACGATAACTTTTTTTCTCGTCATTATTATCAATTATTAAATTTCTAAAAAGATTTTCTAATTCGTCATTACTTGCTGCAGAATAATAGCAATCCATAAGTTTATTTCCAAGTTCCGTCAATTTTACGGAATCAAATTTTTCCAGACGTATTAAAGGTTTTTGCGTAAACAAATATTCTGCCAAAAATGAACAACTGTCAGTAATCATTAAATCCGAAGTCATAATAATGTCCGTATAATCACCCTGTTCGTATATATTACCGACATTTAACCATTCATTGTAATAACTTTCAAGTTCATTCGTTGTCATCAAATTGTTTCTTAATATCGCATGTTTTAATCTCGGATGAGGTTTAAAAATCCAAGTTGTTTGCGGATATTTTTTTGCAAGTTCCAAGATAAATTTATAATTTTGCTTGAATGTTGAAAGTTTTATGCCCTTTTGTTCTATTGAATGATGAGGGGCATAAACTATTTTTATCTTATTTTGTTCTTTCCATAAATCACAAGAGAAATCTTTTTTTTGAAAATAAATGTCAAATTTAGGATAACCTGCAATAACGCAGTTTTTAGAATTATTTTTACTCAAAGTTTCGTATTTTTCTATTAAAGAAGCATGTTCTATAAAATATGTGTGGAGTAACTTATGAAAATTGGCAAAATATCCTTCTCCATTTTCCAAAATACTGTAATAGTAAGGAGAATACATTGTTAGTGCAAATTTTGATACATATTGAGGCTTATGTATTTCTGGTAAATCCCAAGGTTGGTCATAAAAAACTATATCAGGCTTAAATTGTTTCAAATCAATATATTTACCGTTTTTATACGCATAATCAACATTTACATTTTTTGATTTAAAGAAATCATAATTTTCTTGCAAGTTATGTCTTGTTTTATCTTTTCCTTTATGAACCAAAGTCAACAGACTTACCAAAACGAAAGGCTCAAACTGACCGCTTTTTAACAATTCCTCATATACGGATTGATATTTCCATTTTTGATTTTCTCTCACCAAAAAAAGCACTCTTATTTTGCGGTGCTTAAATTCCTCTTTTAAAATCGGTAAAAGCTTTTGGTAATTTTTATTGCACTTGTAACAATTATAAGTATTTAATAATTGTTTAAACATATTTATAAAATTCCTTGTAAATAATAGGAATAAAACCTAAAAGTAATGTTTTTTCGGTATAAATGCTTATTTTTGTTTTTATCAACGTTATACCCAAAAATTTTACCTGACTTTTTATTGCCCAAAATTCTTTATCTCTTATGTTAACTTTTTTACTCTTTAGAAAATCCAAAACAGCTTTTCTCGCATTATTTTTATCACGATTATACTCTTTTTTATGTCGTCTGGCGTTCCAGCTTACCGTACTTTTCGGATTTTTAAAATAGTAATAATTGATATCAGGTACTGTTACAATACCGTTTGCATAATATATGGCTTTTATTGTAAATAATTTGTCCTCACAATATACTCCTTCAGGCCAGCTTATTTTATTGTCTCTGAGCAAAGTATTTCTGTAAATTTTATTTGTAGGACATTCATTTTTCCATTGTTTGCAAATATCTATCTTTTTTTGCAATTCATCGTAAACTTTTTCTTCTTTAATTTCTAATCTTTTTTTATACTTATTTTTGCCGATACGAACATTATTTGCCAAAGCAATATCCAAATCATATTTTTTCGCTGCATTATACAGTCTTTCGTAGTAATCTAAATCAATCCAGTCATCAGAATCAACATAACCGATATACTCGCCTGTTGCATATCCTGTTCCGTTATTTCTTGCAGCACCTTGCTTTAAATGTTCTTGTTCTATTATTTTTATTCTTGAATCTTTTTGTGCATATTCTTTAAGAATATCCAGTGATTTATCTGTTGAGGCATCATTTACGCAGATTATTTCTATATCTTGCAGAGTTTGACCAACTAAAGAATCCAAACACTTTTGAAGATACTTCTCAGTATTATAAACCGGTACTATTATAGAAACTTTTGCCATATTTATACTTCTTATGAAAAATATATAACAAACTTGTTTTAATTACAAACAAAAATTTTTATTTGTAATTAAATTTTATAATAAAACAAGTTTTGTAAAATACTGTAAATATTAACATTTATTGTATATTTGTAATATAAATCTTACTGTAATCTTGACATTACATGCCAAAATAGGTTTATGGGCATAAGAAAGTTAAGAAACACTATTGGGAGAAAAGTTAAATTTTTACGACTTGAAAAAGGGTTGTCTCAGGAGAAGCTTGCAGAATACGTTAATATGTCAAGAGAACATATTTCCTGCATTGAACGGGGTAAAAATTTAGCAAGCATTGAAACGCTGTATAATTTAGCTGATTTTTTTGAAATAAGTATTAAATATTTTTTTGAATAATCTTTGAAAATTTTTTGAAATGGTTACAGACTGAATTTAAACTAAAGATTTTTGTCTTTCAATATTTTAAAAAATATCTCTTTTGTAATTTTTAAATTTTTAATAAAATGTTATAATTTACTAGGTACAACAAATATTAAAAGGTGTAAACATGCAAAAGAAAACATTCTCATTGATAACAATAATAATGTTAATTTTTCTAATTGTTTTAATTTATTATAAACAATTTGATAATAATGACAAATATACAAAACGCATACCTGTTTTAATGTATCATAATGTAGTTGATAAAGATATTCTAAAACATTATACTAAAAAAGAATATCAAAAAATATTTATTTCAACTGACAAATTTGAACAACAAATGAAATTTATAAAGACAAATAACTATAAAACATTAACTCTTGATGAATTTTATGATTTTGTACAGGGAAATAAAAATTTACCCCAAAAATGTGTTCTGATAACTTTTGATGATGGCAGAAAGAATCTTTATGTTAAAGCATATCCAATATTAAAAAAATACAACTTAAACGCAGTTTCATTTATTATTACAAGCAAAATTAGTAAACAATCCGAAGAATATAATCCGTTGAAATGGCAATATTTAAGTGAATCTGAATTAGAAAAAGGAAAAGATGTTTTTGAATATGCAAGTCATACACATGACATGCACAAACGTTCAAAAAATACGCAAAAACCATATTTAAAAATTAAATCTGAAAAAGAAATTAAAGAAGATATACAAAAAAGTCTTAAATATGTTGATAATCCATATTTTGCATATCCATACGGCTCATACACAAATAATATAAAAAAAATATTGCAAGAAGCTGGCATAAAAGCTGCATTTACAACAAAAAAAGGTAAAGTGTCAATTAATGATTCATTGTATGACTTGAAGAGATACGGTATAAGCGAAAAAACAACAAATAATCAATTTGCAAAAATATTAGGAGTTAAAAATTAGAATTCATATCAGCAAAATAAAAAGCCCCTTTCGGGACTTTGTAAAATGGTTGCGGGGGCTGGATTTGAACCAACGACCTCCGGGTTAT
>CAJOPF010000060.1 GCA_905236205.1 Candidatus Gastranaerophilales bacterium | reverse complement strand
CGTACAAACTGTTGTTGCAACAGCCGCAAATATAAAGCTGAATGTACTTGCCTTCATTTTATCTATAGGAAATCTGTAGTATGCAAATCTCAATACTAACGAGATTAAAACAAACAGTAGTGAACTTGCAATTGCTATTGCCATTGTTTACCTGCTTTCATTTTATTTAGTTTCCGTTCCCAATTGTAAGCTGTTGTTATGCTTTTTTCAAGTGTACGTTCGGGTGACCATTTTAATATGCTCTTTGCTTTTGTTGCATCTGCGTACAATTTTGCGGGATCACCCGCCCTGCGTTCAACTGTTTCAACAGATATTTTCTTGTTTAATACTTTTTCGCAAGTGTTAAATACTTCTTTTACACTGTCTCCTTGCTCTGTACCAAGATTAAACACATCGGATTTATTGTTTTCGCACAAATACAAATATGCCAATCTGTGAGCTTGTGCCAAGTCCTCAACGTTTACGTAATCTCTTATGCATGTTCCGTCAGGAGTGTCATAATCATCTCCAAAAATTTTGAAAGTTTTATTTTCTTCGCATACGGATTTTAAAATATTCGGTATCAAATGAGTTTCTGTATCGTGCCACTCTCCGACTCTTGTTTGTTCATCGCACCCTGCAACATTAAAATATCTGAGGCGTATTGACTTTAATCCGTAAGCGGTATCATAATCTTTTAACATATATTCAACGCACAGCTTTGAGTTTCCGTATGGATTTATAGGACTTTGCGGATGTTCTTCGTCTATCGGAGTATATTTTGGCTCTCCGTAAGTTGCGCAGGTTGAAGAAAATACTATTTTCTTTACATCATGTGCAACCATTGCATCTAAAAGATTTAACGTTCCATAAACGTTGTTTCTGTAATATTTTGACGGATTTGTTACGCTTTCTCCTACAAGTGCAAAGGCTGCAAAATGAATTACTCCGTCAATGGAATATTTATCAAAAACTCTGTTTATATCTTCAAGATTGCGTAAATCACCTTGCTCAAATTCTACGTTGCCCAGTTTCTTTAATTCATTAACAATTTCTATATGACCGACTTCCAAATTATCAAAAATCACAATATCGCAGCCGTTTTGAATAAAGTTTATTGCTGTATGGCTGCCGATATATCCTGCGGCTCCGGTTATTAAAATCATTGTTCCCTCGGAGGTTTTATTTGCAGTGCAAGTTCTTCAACTCTTGATTTGAATTCTTTTGATTTTTCGTCTTCTCTGTCTGATAAGATATCTCTTATTTCATTATAGGTTGTAAGATAGTCGTTTCTGTGAATATCCAAATCAAACATTTTTAATAAATCATTTTCGGCTGTTTTATAGTTAAACAAAGCACTTGCGGAAATACTGCGGTTTATATATGCATCTTTACAGTCGTTGTCTGCAAGTATCGCTTTAGTATAACAAATTACCGCATCAGAGTCTTTTTGTTGTTTGTGATATACAATGCCCAAGCTTATTAAAGCGTCGATATCGTTTTCGTTTGAATCCAAAACTTTTTTATAATCAACAATTGCTCCGTCAAAATCGTTATTTTGATATTTCGCAAAACCGCGTTTTAGCATAGCCTTTGTGTCATTAGGTTTTAATTCCAGAGCTTCTGTATAATCGCTTATAGCTCCTTCAAGATCATTAACGCTTTCTTTCGCTATTCCTCTGTTAAAAAATGCATTATGCGAAGACTTTATTTCAATTGCTTTATCAAAATCAGATATGGCATCTTTGTAATCCCTTAAGAAATTCTTTGCATTACCTCTGTTGTTGTATGCCATAAAGTTTTCAGGATCAAGTTCAATTGCTTTATTGTAATTTGATATTGAATCTTTATATTTTTTTAAATTGTAATATACATAGCCTCTGTTAAAATATGCTTCAGGATAATTTGGGTTTAAATCAATAGCTCTGTTGTAATCTTCTAATGCATCTTCAAACATAGCAAGGTTTCCTTTTGCGTTACCTCTGTTGTTGTATGCTTTTGCTATTGATGAGTCAATTGAAATTGCCATTGTATATGAATCTATGGCATTTTCATATTGTCCGAGTTCATAGTAAATATTTCCTTTTTGTAAATATGTATCAACATCAGGATGTGTGCTTTCAAGAATTTTTAAAGCCTCTGAGTATTTTCCTGCGTTTACCAACTCTTTAACTTCTTGTTCAATTTCTGTGTTCATTTATACCCCTCATTTTAATATTATCATTTTAAAACCTATAAGTTGTCATGTCAAATATTTCTTTATTTTTTGTGTTTTTGCACAAATTGATTTCTTGTCTGTGTTGTTATATAATTTTCTCAAAAAGGAGTTGATTGTGGCAAACGAAGTTATTGAATATCAGACATACGGAACTTGTTGTCAGTTAATGAGAGTTGAAATTGACGAAAACGGTTTAATTCAAGATACGGAATTTTACGGTGGTTGTAACGGTAATTTGCAAGGTATCAGAAATTTAATTAAAGGTATGAATATTGATGAAGTTATTGAAAAATGCAAAGGAATAAGCTGTAACGGAAAACCTACGAGTTGTCCTGACCAATTGGCAAGATGTCTTTTGTTGTATAAAGAAGAAAAAACTAAAGTAAAAGCGTAAAAGTATGATTGACGTAAAAAAAATAAGATTAAAAAATTTTGAAATAGGCGGAGATAAATTAACAATTCTTGCAGGTCCTTGCGCAATTGAAACTTACGATTGCATGGCTCGTGTAGCTGAAAAATTAAAATCGGTTACAGAGGCACTTGGTATAAATTATGTATTTAAAGCTTCTTATGATAAAGCAAACCGTTCTACAATAGACGGTTACAGAGGTTTGGGCATTGATAAAGGACTTGAATATTTGAACAAGATTAAGCAAGAATTTGATGTCCCTGTTGTAACAGATGTTCACTTACCTCAAGACGCTCAAAAGGTTGCGGAAGTCGCAGATATAGTTCAAATACCCGCTTTTTTATGCAGGCAGACAGATTTGCTTGTTGCTGCAGCAAAAACAGGCAAAATAATAAATATTAAAAAAGGACAGTTTCTTGCACCTCAGCAAATGGAAGCTCTTGCCAAAAAAGTTACGGAATCAGGTAATGAAAATGTTTTATTTACGGAAAGAGGTGTTTCCTTCGGTTATAACAACCTTGTTACGGATATGCGTTCAATACCGATAATGCAAATGTTAGGTTATCCTGTTGTGTTTGATGCAACTCACAGTGTGCAAATGCCCGGTACTAACGGTTGTGCAACAGGCGGAGACAGAAGATGGGTTCCCGTTTTGGCAAAATCTGCTGTTGCGGCAGGGGTTAATGCTTTATTTTTTGAAGTTCATCCTGAACCTGAAAAAGCTTTGTGTGATGCAGATAATATGCTTTCTCTTAAAGATGCGGAAAATTTATTTAAGATTTGCCGCGATATTTTTAATTTAGTGAGAGACAAACAATGATTTTAAAGACATTTGTTACGGGGATGCTTGAAAATAATAATTACTTGTTGATTGATGAAAAATCAAAACAGGCTGTTTTAATTGATTGTACTGAGTATATTCCGGAAGTCAAAGATGTTTTGTGTCAGCATAAAGCCTTTCTTAAGTTCATTCTTATTACACATGGGCATTTTGACCATATTATGGGCATAAACGAATTTCATAAAATTTATCCCGAAACTGAGATAATAGCTCCGAAAAAAGATAAAGAGCTGATAGAGGACATTGAAACTTTTTTGGATAGATTTCTTGGCGGTTTTGGGCATGTTGAAGTTCCTCACATAGATAAGTACATAACTGAAGAAGATGAAATATATATTGGTAATGAAAAAATAAAAATAATTTCAACGTCTGGGCATACAAAAGGCGGGGTTTGTTATTTTGTGGATGATAAAATATTTTCAGGTGATACAATATTTTTAGGAAGTGTCGGCAGAACAGATTTGCCAGGCGGAAGTTTTGAACAAATTAAGAATAGTGTAAAACGGGTGTTAGGTATGTTTGATGACAATATTCCAATTTATACGGGACATGGAGATAAAACTTCCGTAGGTTATGAAAAACAGTATAATCCTGTTATTTAATAGAAAAAGGGAAATAAAATGAAAGAACAATTACAAAAAATTTATGATGCGGCAAAAGCAGATTTACAAAATGCAAAATCAATTGCGGATATTGAAGATTTAAAACTAAAATATTTGAGCAGAAAAGGTGAATTAAATTCGATTAAAAAGAATTTAAAAGACCTTTCTGATGAGGATAAAAGAATTGTCGGAGCTTTTGCAAATGAGGTTGCAAATAATCTTGAAGCGGAAGTAAAAACAAAATATGATGAATTTTATAAGAAAGAATTAGATGAGAAATTAAAAAAAGAAAAAATTGATGTAACTCTTTCTGGTAAGTTTATTCAAAAAGGACATGTTCATCCTATAACTCAGACAATAAATGAAATTACGGATATCTTTCATGCATTAGGTTTTTCTGTTGCTCCTGACAGACATTCTCCTGAGGTTGAAACCGAATATTTCAACTTTGATATGTTGAATTTTCCTCAAGATCACCCTGCAAAGGATATGCAAGATACTTTTTATACAAATGTAGCACCGCATGTTCTTTTGAGAAGTCAAACTTCAGGCGCACAAGTTAGAACAATGGCAGATACAAAGCCGCCTATAAGAATTATTGCCCCTGGTAGAGTTTACAGAAACGAAAATATAAATTCCCGTAAAAATAATTTCTTCCACCAAATTGAAGGGTTATACATTGATAAAAATGTTACAATGGCAGATTTGAAAGGTGTAATGAATGAATTTTTAAGATTATATTTTGGTGCATCACGACCTACAAGATTTAGAAGCAGTTTCTTCCCATTTACAGAACCTTCAGTAGAAATAGATGTTGAATGTATTATGTGCAAAGGCAAAGGCTGCAGAACATGTTCAGGCACAGGCTGGCTGGAAATATTGGGCGCAGGCATGGTTGATGTAAATGTTTTAAGAGATTCAAACATAGATCCTGAAGTATACAGCGGTTTTGCTTTTGGTATGGGGGTTGAAAGACTTGCTATGTTAAAATACGCAATTGATGATATAAGATTATTCTTTAGTAATGACGAAAGATTTTTAGAACAATTTTAAGAGGTTTTTATGATAAATATTATAGATACATTCAGAAATGTAGTCGGCGATAAATATGCTATGATTAAAATTATTATTTTGACAGTACCGACTTTAATTGCTACTTATGCGGCTCTTGGCGGTAATCAAGCTGTTTATACTACATTAAACCTTATTTTTGGTATTGTCTTTGCCGCAGTATTTTTTGAAACAATAAGGCGTTCTTGTAATTCTGAACCAATGCTGTTGCCATCATTTTTGTTACCTGTAAGAATGTTTGTTACTTTAGGACTGACTATACTTGCGGCAATTCCTATTACTGCTGTATGTATAGGTTTATCTATCGGTGTTCTTTATTTAATCACAAATTATAGTCCTGACCTTTTAAAAGATGTTTTACTTGCAAAAATTCTTTATTTTATGTATTCATTACTGATTTCATCATTATTTTTTGCAAGTGTTACTCAATTTCTTGATACAGGAAAGATTTGGGATGCTTATAATCCTGTAAAAGTTTTGACAGCTTGGAAAACTTTTATCGTTAATATATTATTTTTTATCGTTCAAAATATTATTTTTATTTTAATCGTAATGTTTATTCCTGCATACGTGATAGCCGTACTTGCAGGCATGCAATGGACAAATTTTTTTGTGATTTTTTGGGTGTCAATGTGCGGTGTCGTAAATTATCTTATGTGGGCAGACTTTTTAGGACAAACTAAAAAAGAATCAGAAGTTTATTAACTAATGTAACAATTTTAAACGGCGGATTTTTAAATTATAAAAAATCCGCCGTTTATTTTTTAAAAATTTATTGGTCCGAAAGGCTTTAATTCTTCAAGCTTTTTAAGAATTTTTTCTCTGGCTTTTTCATATTTTTGTTTTTTTGCATTACCTTTTGCATTTTTTATTTTTACGTTTATCAAAATCAATTCTTCATCAATTTTTCTAACTTTTTGTTTGTGTTCTTCTTGTTTATAAAAAAGCCAACCATAATATCCGCATCCGTCAGGAATTTCTGAAAAGAGGGCTTTAGGCTTATCACCGTTGCATTTTCCGCAATTTAAACAAAGTCTTTTTGGTAATTCAAAATCACAATTTTCCATAAGGATATTATAACCAAATATGAATATAAAAAATTTTTCTTAATATTTCTTAATAATTAGTCCAGAAAGGCAATTTTTACATGGTTTTAGACTTTATATAAATGTAGGTAAGGTTTAAAATTTAATTAGGTAAGGTTAAGGTTAATAAATGCAAAACGTAGCTCAATACGTACAACCAAAAGGTTGTCAAGGTGTAAGTATATCAATCGGTTCTCCAAGTGTTGGTCATATGACAATGCCAAGTACAATGGCTCCGACAATGGTATTAAATAACGGTTGTTATCCTGCTGCATATTATTTGAATACTTTTGCATCTCCTGCAATTACCAAATTAAATCAAGCAGCTCTTGCAAATCAAATGGTAAACATTAAGAAAGCAAACGAAGAGTTAAACGGAAAACCAACACCTGAAGTTCAGGATGAAGTAGTTCAAACAAAAGAAACAAAAGAAAAAGAAACAACATCGGTTCAATCAAATCCAATAAAATCAGAAGTAGCAATACCAAAAGAACTTGTTTCAGCATTAGAAAAAATAGCAAAGAATACTTCAAACGACAGACCAAAAATGGAATTGACTGATCATTACGTAAAAAATCTTGAAAGCTATTTGAATTCACAAGATACGAAGTTAAGATTGATGGCAGGACAAGACGTAATCGCAAGACTTCAAGAAGATCCTGAAAGAAAATACAATCCTGCATTAACAGCATTAACAAATAAAATGTTACAGGATCCTGAATTAGGGGTAAGAAGTTTATCACTTGCAGCATTAGAAGCAAACATAGTAACAGGCGATGAATTTACAAATCAGTTATTAAAAGATATCTCTAAAAAACAGAATGAAGAATCAGATATAGCAAATAAAGTTCTTTTAAGAATGCCTCAGTAGTAAGAAAGATAAGTTAAGTTAAGTAAGAAATAGGAAAAGGAAAAATAAAAAATGACAATTGGTTCAGTATTAGCAAAGACAACAGGTTATGCAGGTTTAGCAGCTATTGCTTATGATGCTCACAAATTAGGTCAAATGAGAGCAACTGAATGTAAAAGAGATGCTATTGCAGCTGGCGGTTTAGATGCTTATATGGATTCTAAATCTTTAGACAAACCAAGCACATTGATGAGCAAAATACAAGGTGCTCGTTTTAACGCAGAAATGAAAGGTCATTTATTTAACGGTGTAAGAAATGCTTTCAATTCAGTGAAAGGATATGTAAAAGGTGTTTGTGAATCTTTAGTATCAAACGTTGTGCCTTTAGCTTTAACTGCAGCAACCGTTTTAACAAAAGGTAAAGTATCAAAAGGTGCTGCTATCGGTTTGGCTGCTTACGGTGCTGTAGATGTTGCAAAAAATGCTTTCGGTGCAGGCAAAAATCATTACTTAAAATAAAATATAAAATGTAATACCACAAAAAGCGTAATGGCAAAACTTGCCATTACGCTTTGTTGTATTAGCATTTATGAATGATTTCTTCTTTTTTTATCATTTTTTTTGTTTCTTCAACCGTTACGGTATCGGGAGCCTGAACTTTTGTTTCCAGACCTTTTTCAAGTAAATGTGCTTGATTATTTTTTAGTTCCTCGTCTGCAATAACTAAATCTCTGCCTTTTGCTGCGGAAATTATACGTATTACATTTTCGCTCGGAGAGCCTTCTTCATTTGCTTTCTTTTGAATATCATAACTTGCCCAATTTTCAGGCAGGTCTTTAATGTTTGAGTATTTTTTATCTCCCGTAACTCGTTTTTGTATTTCTGCCATAAGTACTTTTTTTACGTAATCTTTCTGAGAAACAAATCTGCATGGTATAACAATATCTGTACCAATGACTTCTTCAGGATCTCGTTTTTCGCGTTTTTTAAAGATATCTGCAGCAACTTTAAGATGTTCTATTTCAAAATCAAGGAACATTTCCCAAATCTTTTTTAATCTGTCATCTGTTTCGTCAATCATGCAGTTATAATATGTGCAGACTTCCATAAATTCGTGTAAAAGAAGTTTTTCGTACCAAGATTCCGTTGGGTCAATTAAAGATTCGTACATTGTAACGTGTTCTTCTTCCACGTCTTTAATTTCAGCATAAGTTTCTCTTATGCATTGATTTCCGTACTGCATGCCATGTTCTGCGTAAAAATTGTGTGTTTGTTGTTCTCCAGATACAAGTGTGTATATGTTTATTTTTGTTTGAGGCGAGGCTGTTGCTTTATCGTATGGTTTTCTTAATCTTACTATATTGCAATTATGGTGATATTGCGTAGGACGACCTAATATTATGTCGGTATTTTCCTGTACAATGTCATCAGGGCTTATTCCATGTTCCATATATGCCCATTGACTGTATCTGTAAAGGTGGTCAAAATCTTCCAACAGACCAAAATTAAAAGTTTCTTTTACGTATTCATCAGGTTCGTTTTGAGCCATCCAAGCTGTTAAATCTACAGCAACTTGTTCATACCCGAGTGTTGTTTCAAGAATTGATTGATCAGCAGGTGTAAGCCAATTAACAGTTGTTTGTTGTGTATCTTCAATTCGTTTGGAAACAGCTAAAAATTCTTGAACTTCGTTATCTGTTGTTGTTCTTGAAAAATTATGCTTAAAATTCCAAGATTCAATTTCAATTCCGTTCATTAATATTTGTCTTGTTCTGGTATAGCAGTCTACTTCAGTTTTATTGAACGGTTTTTTTGTTATTTCGTGCCAATTTCTGAGTTGTTTGTTAAGTGGTGTTCCTTTTTCTTTCAGTGCGTTAAAAGTCATGTTTTGTCCTTTCTTTTTATAAAAATCTTGTGTTATCGGCTAATTATCCAGATTATAAAAATTTAATAATTTTGATAAATGGGTAATGAAGGCAGATTAACGAGAGCTATTTAAAATATACCTTTGTGGATAAGGACAAATTTAAAATATTATTTTACTCTAACATAAAAAGGAGTGAAGAATGTTTTGTTATCAATGTGAGCAAACCAAGTGTAATAAATACTGCCAAGATACGGGTGTTTGCGGTAAAACAGAAACTACGGCAGAAATACAAGATAAAATTATCAGCTCACTTGTTGATTTGGCAAATTGTGCAGAACGGGATGAAAAGAATACTTTATTGATAATAAACGGACTTTTTGTTACTTTAACCAACGTTAATTTTGATGATTTATCATTACTCAGGTATTTGGATATTATAAAAAATTCGTACTACACAGACAATCCATTTGATATAAAATCTTTGTGGAATGAAAATGATGATATAAGAAGTTTAAAATCGATTATTCTCTTTGGAATAAAAGGTTTGTCTGCGTTTGCATATCATGCAGGAAAACTTAATCATAAAAGTGAAGTTGTGGACAGTTTTTTTTATGAAGCTTTACAGGCAATATCAAAAAAAATGAGTCTTAACGAATTGAGCGCATTAGTTTTAAAGACGGGCGAAGTTAATTTAAAGGCTTTGGAATTACTGGACAGGGCAAATACGGCAACTTACGGACATCCGATTCCTACATTTGTAAGCACTGACATTGAGGCAGGACCTTTTATAATAATTTCAGGACATGATTTGCGTGATATGGCACTTCTTTTAGAACAAACAAAAGATAAGGGAGTAAATATATATACCCATGGTGAAATGTTTCCATGTCATGCATATCCCGAATTTAAAAAATATAAACATTTAAAAGGCAATTTTGGCACATCTTGGCGTAACCAACAAAAAGAGTTTGAGAATATTCCCGCTCCTGTTTTGTTTACCTCAAACTGTATGATGCCTGTTTTAGAAAGTTATGCTGACAGAACGTTTACAACGTCTTTGGTATCTTTTCCAAATGTCAGATATATTGACAATAAAAAGGATTTTTCGCCGATTATTGATAAAGCAATAGAATTGGGCGGGTACAGTACATCACAACACAGAACGGGTTTAAACGGCGGAAGTACATTTGCTGTCGGTTACGGGCATAATACGGTTATTTTAATGGCGGATAAAATAGCGGGTTTGCTAAAAAAAAGCAAGATAAAACATATTTTTATTGTCGGCGGTTGTGATGGCGCGAATGTCGGAAGAAATTATTACACAGAGTTTGTGAAAAAAATACCCGATAATTCGCTTATTCTTACTTATGCCTGTGGTAAATACCGTTTTAATGATATTTTTACCGAAAAAATAGAAGATATTCCTCACATTATGGATATGGGGCAGTGTAATGACATTTTTTCCGTAATAAAAATAGTACGAGAATTAGCAAAAAAACTTGATTGCAGTATTGCAAATCTTCCTGTATCGTTTGTTATTTCGTGGTATGAGCAAAAAAGTATCAGTATATTGCTGACTCTTTTGTATTTGGGTATTCAAAATATTCGTTTGGGACCAGGCATGCCTGCATTTGTTTCTCCAAATATTATGAGAATGTTAATCAATAAATTTAAAATCAAACCGATTTCAACACCCGATGAAGATTTGAATTCTATACTTAAAGGATAGAGTTTATCGTAACAAAATGTGTATATATTATATATTTGTATATTTATAATATATAATGTTATATATATGGACGAGACGTTGAAAAAGATTCTAAATGTATCATTTTTAATGGTGGTGTTATTATTTGCTAATTCAGCGTATGCTATTGTGGAATCGGCAGATGGTTCATCACAAAAAATTGAAAAAAGTAAATATTTAGAACGAGTTGAATCAAATAATAAAAATAAAAATAAAAAAGAAACAGTAGAACTTGATACCAAAAGTTATACAAAAATACAAATAAAAGAGAATTCTGTTCTAACGCTTGATGATTGTATAAATATAGCACTAGAAAACAGTCCTTCGATTCAAAGATATCAGGATCTTGTTACTGTTGCTAATTCCTTATTAGGGCAATCAAAAGCCTCTTATTTTCCATCGTTAAATCTTGGAACAGGCTATTCTGGTACTTATTTGAATGGTAGCGGAATTTCAGGATACAGTGGATCTTACGGAATGAATGTGGCAATAAATCAGCTTTTATTCAGTTTTGGTAAGGTTGGGACAAAAATTAAGAAAGCAAGATTAAACAAAATAGCAGCAGATTACGATTTAAACTACGAAATAATAAAAACAATTTTTAACGTAAAAACAAATTATTATGGAGTTTTAGCAGCTCTTGCAAATATAAAAGTTCAAAAAGCTAATATTCTTATAAATGAGAGACAATATCAGCAAACAAAAGCTTATTTTGAAGAAGGTTTAAAATCAAAAATTGATCTTGTAAATTCAGAAGTTAATTTGAGCAATGCAAGAATCAATTATGTAACAGCTCTTAATAGTTATGATTCAGCCGTTATATCTTTAAATAATTCAATGTATATTGAAAATCCTCCAAAATATTCTATTGAGAAAATAGAATCTTTTAATTTTGAAAGCCAATATGCAGATGTTACTTTAAATAATGTTTCTCAAGATGTAAAAGAATTTAAAGCTCCTGAGTTTACTCAAGGGGCTGTATTGGAAACAACAATACAAAAAAACGAGCTTATAGATCATTCCTATAAATATAAAAAATTCCCTTATACTTTGGAAGAATCTTTGGAACTTGCAAAAGAAAACAGACCTGATTTACGTTCGTATACTGCAGCACGAGATGCTTTGAGAAAAGAATTAACTTATCAAAAAATTCAATATTTACCTGATTTGAAAGCAAAAGGCGGTTATGGACTTGACGTGTCAAGCCCGACATTAAATACTTTTACTGTACAAGGTTCGCTGGATTTTCCGTTAATCAATATAATGGATATAAAATATAAAATTGACGAAGCAAAAGCGAAGCTGGATGCTGCAGATACTCTACTTGATAAATTAAATAAAGATATATTTTTCAGTGTGCAAAAGGCATATGTCAATATGATTCAATATGAAAATAAGATTCCGTTGACTTATGTTGCCGTAAAACAAACTTATGAAAATTTGGAACTTGCTTTTGGCAGATACGAAGTAGGTTTAGGCAATTTTTTGGAAGTACATGATGCAATAGTAAATTATAATAAAGCTCAAGAAAACTACGTTGAATTGATTTTCGATTATAATGTTTCAAGAGCAAAACTTGAAATGGAAATTGCAAAAGTAGATAATAACGAAAAAAAGGATGAAAATGAATAAAAAAAGAATATTAGTTACTTTAATTATAGCGGTATTATTGATTGTTTTATTTTGCATAATAAAACCATTGTTTATGAAAGCAGGAATAGGTAAATACCATACTGAGGCAGTGCGTAAACATACAATAGAACAAGTTGTAGAAGCATCAGGTACAATAAATCCCGTAAATACTGTCAGTGTCGGTTCAACTGTATCAGGACTTATGATGGAAGTTTATGTTGATTTTAATTCAAAAGTTAAAGCGGGACAGCTTATTGCTTTAATGGATACAAGTCTGTTTGAGGCAAATTGTTTAAAAGCTCAGGCTGCGTTGGCAAGTGCACAGGCTGATTATACAAAACAGAAAGCAATAACTGCAAATAGCTTTAAAACATATAACAGATTTAAAAATCTTGTTTCCAGAAACTTTATGGCAAGAAGTGAACTTGATGCAGCTGAGGCCGATTATTTATCAAATAAAGCTCTGTTAGATGCCGCATCTGCAAAAATAACACAAGCTAAAGCTGATTTTGAATATGCTGACAGACAACGTTCTTTTGCATATATTTATTCACCTGTTGACGGGGTTATTGTTACAAGAAACGTTGACCCGGGACAACCAGTTGCGGCGAGTTTTCAGGCTCCTGAATTATTTACTGTAGCAAAAGATTTAAAAGAAATGCAGATTGAAGTAAGTGTCTCAGAAGCTGATATCGGCAAGATAAAAGAAGGACAAGAAGCGGATTATACTCTTGATGGTTATCCTGATGAAGTATTTAAAGGTAAAGTTTCACAAGTAAGAATTTCTCCGACAACCGTATCAAATGTTGTAACTTATACCGTTGTTGTTTCCGTTGAAAATGATGATTTAATTTTAAAACCCGGTATGACGGCAAATGTTTCTATTATTACACAGAAGAAAGAAAATGTGCTTTGTGTTCCGTCAATAGCTTTAAAATATACGCCTGTAGCAAAGGGTGAAATTAAAAGATATGATACTCAAGGTGTATGGGTATTAAAAGGTAGAAAACCCGAAAGAATTGATGTTACGACAGGCGGAAGCGATGACACATATACCGAAATTATATCAGGGAATTTAAAGGAAGGTGATAACGTCATAACAGGAACAAATGACGGAAAGTCAAAAAAGGGCAGGGGACAAAGTAAAAGACCTATGAGAATGTTTTAAAAATGGCACTTATAGAAGTTAAAAATGTTATAAAAACTTATGCAACGGGCGAGGCAGCATTCAACGCCCTTAATGACGTTTCTCTTACCGTAGAAGATGGAGAATTTGTTGCGATAATGGGAGCTTCAGGTTCGGGTAAATCTACATTTATGAATATGCTCGGAACTCTTGATAAACCAAATTCAGGCTCATATTATCTTGACGGAATTGATGTTCTTCATTTGGAAAGCGAAAAACTTTCCGAAATCCGTAATGTTAAATTGGGCTTTGTTTTTCAGGGTTTTAATCTGATATCAAGAACTTCAGCGATTGATAATGTTGAATTACCAATGATTTATAAAGGTGTGGATGAAGAAACACGACACAAAAAAGCAAAAGAAGCTTTAAGAATAGTAGGTCTTGAAAATCGTGAAAATCATATGCCAAATCAAATGTCAGGCGGTCAACAGCAGCGTGTTGCGATAGCCAGAGCAATTGTAAACGATGCTCCGCTTATACTTGCAGATGAGCCGACAGGTAATTTGGATACAAAAACCAGTATTGAAGTAATGAATTTTTTTGTAAATTTGAATGAAAAACATAAAAAAACAATTGTTTTGGTAACTCACGAACCTGATATTGCTGAGTATTGCAAGCGTGTTGTTAAATTCCAAGATGGAAATATTATTTCTGATGAGGTAAAAAGGAAATGATAGATTTAAAAACAACTTTAAAAATAGCAATAAATTCGTTAAAAATAAACAAAATGCGTTCGGCTCTTACAAGTTTAGGTATAATTATCGGTGTAGGTGCTGTCATTGTAATGCTTGCTGTCGGTACGGGTGCAAGAGAAAAAATTGCCAAAGATATGGATTCAATGGGAAGTAATCTTCTTATGATACGTTCTGCGTCCGCTAAATCTGGCGGAGTAAGAATGGGAATGGGTACAAGACCGACACTGACGCTAAAAGATGCGGAAGCTATTGAAAAGAAGGTTACGGGTATTCTTGCGATTGCTCCATACTCAGCAGAAGGAAAACAATTAACTTACGGAAACCAAAACTGGTCAACCACAGTCGGAGGAACTACCGCTTCTTATCTTTTTATCCGTAACTACGAAATTGATGAAGGCAGAAATTTTATTCCTGAGGATATAAAAAATAATACAAAGGTTGTTATTATAGGTAATACTGTTGCAACAGAACTTTTTGGCGACGTTAATCCTATTAACAAAACAATACGTATAGGAAATGTTCCATTTAAAGTTATTGGCGTTTTAAAATCAAAAGGTCAGTCAGGTATGGGACAGGATCAGGATGATTTAGTTTTTATACCGATAACAACCGCACAAAAAAAAGTCTTCGGAACAGATTTCCCAGGTACAGTGAGTATGATTACGGTAAAAGCTCAGGATGCTGAGATTTTACCTAAGACAGAAGCCGAAACGGAAGAATTGTTAAAACAACGCCATAATATCGGTAAAACTCAAGATAATGATTTTGAAATAAGAAATTTGGCAGAAATGCAGGAAACAATTAAATCTTCCGCAAAAACAATGTCGGTACTTTTAGGAGCAATAGCATCAGTTTCGCTGCTTGTTGGCGGTATCGGTATAATGAATATTATGCTTGTATCAGTTACGGAAAGAACAAAAGAAATTGGTATCAGAATGGCAATAGGTGCTAAAGCGCAGGATATTCGCATACAATTTCTTATAGAATCTTTCTTGTTATCAATAATCGGCGGTTTTATAGGAGTTTTGGCGGGGTGTCTGATATCAGGTTTTATAGGCTTAACAGGGGCTATGAATGTCTCTGTTTCGGCATTTTCAATAATCCTGTCATTAGGATTTTCAGGTCTTGTCGGGGTAGGATTCGGGTATTATCCCGCATATAAAGCCTCTTTATTAAACCCGATTGATGCCTTAAGGTACGAGTGATGTCATTGCACAGCTTATTGCATCAATAATGCGTTTTACTTTGACAATTTTAATATTTTCAAATTCTTCCTTAAGATTGTTCGCGTCAGGAATTATAGCTCTTTTAAATCCCAGCTTTTGAGCTTCATAAATGCGTTTTTCAAGATTGTTTACAGGTCTTATTTCGCCTGATAATCCTATTTCGCCTATCAAAACAGTCTGCATATCTGCCGTAACATCATTTAAACAAGCTGCAATTGCAACTGCAATACCTAAGTCTGCAGCAGGTTCGGATATTTCAACTCCGCCTATAACATTTACATAAACATCTTGCTTTGAAAGGTTTAGTCCGACTCTTTTTTCTAAAACTGCAAGAATTTGAAGAACTCTTGATGTATCAACTCCGTTTGTTATCCGTCTTGGACTTGGGTATGGAGTAACACCGACAAGTGCTTGTATTTCAAGTAACAGCGGTCTTGTACCTTCATTAGTTACAATAATTACGCTTCCTGGTGTTGCACTGTGATTTTCTCGTAAAAATATTTCACTCGGATTTGTTATTTCAATCAATCCATTTGAGCGCATATCAAACATACCAACTTCTGAAGTTGTTCCGAAACGATTTTTCACAGCCCTTAAAAGTCTGTATGATTTATATTTATCTCCTTCAAACTGTATAACTGCATCAACCATGTGTTCCAACACTCTTGGTCCTGCTATATTGCCTTCTTTTGTTACGTGTCCGATGACTATTAATGTAATATTTTGGGTTTTTGCAATCTGCATCAAATAATTGCAACACTCTCTGACCTGTCCTACGCTGCCAGCAGAAGATGTAATATTATTTGTATAAATTGCTTGAATACTATCGACAACAAGCACGTCAGGTTTTATTTCTTTTATTTGTTCTCGTATTTGTTCAAGGCTTGTTTGCGGGTATATGTAAAGAGTTTGGCTGTTAATATTAAATCTGTCAGCTCTTAATTTTACCTGACTTACGGATTCTTCAGCCGAAACATACAGCACTTTTTTACCTTGATTACAAAGTTCTCCGCTTGTTTGTAAAATCAGTGTGGATTTTCCGATGCCGGGATCGCCTGCAAGCAAAATTAAAGAACCCTGAACAAGTCCGCCGCCCAGAACTCTGTCAAATTCGGAAATATTTGTAGAAATTCTTACGCTTTCATCAATTTCTATATCTTTTATCAGAACGGGCTTTTCCGTATTTAAAAATTCTGTTTGAGGAATATTTGTAACTGTGGGTTTTGTTTCAAATTCTTCAACAAAGCTTCCCCAGCTTCCACATTCGGGACATTTTCCCAAATATCCCGCAGTTTCGTATCCGCACTCCTGACATACATACTTTGACTTAACTTTTGCCATAATTTTATTCTATTCTAAACATTCAAAAATTTACACAATTTCTTAATTATATTTTTAAATTTTACGGAATGATTTATCTGAATATCCCTGTAATATTGATTATAATTTTTAATTATATTTTTAGGCAGCGGATTCCCCTGTTGTAATGTTCTTGCTACCTGTTCAAGATAGTTATCCTGTTCATCACGATACATTAAGTCTCTGTGACGCAAATCTTCATCTGCTTCACGATGAATTAACGCGTGATAGGCACATTTAATTGATGCATCTTTTACATCGTTCGGGAATTTTTTTATCGCTTCACGCACAATAATTCTGTCTGTTAAAACAGCTATAATTAAATCACCTATATATTTTCTCGCTGTTTTAACATCTTCAAATTCTATATCAGACATTATCTTATACTAAATCTACACATTGTTCTTCAATGAAATGAAGCATTTCGCTTATATTACCGTTAAAGAACTGATTAGAAATTTCTTTTATTGAAGAAATAGCCATTTCATCTTTGTCCATAACGGTTTTGTAGAAGAACTTTTTACCTGCTCTGTATCTTACCAAAAGTTCTTTTGAACTTAATCTGTCCATAACAGTTTTAACTGTTGTATATGCTCTTTCCATGTCATTTTTCATCATATCGTCAACGACATCTTTAACCGATATATTCATATCTTCATCGATTGTTTGCAATTTCCAAACAGAATTTAATATTTCTAATTCTAATGAACCCAATGACATAAAAATTCCCTCATGTTTAAATAAAACTATTACATACATAATAATTTAGATATAAAAAAAAATCAAGTTATTGTATATAAATATTAATCTAATAAACCTTCAGTAGGTTCGCCTATATAAATAACGCCGTATTGACTTTTAGATTTGTTGTTTATTTCTTTGTGAGAGTTTCCGCCGCGTGTAAAATGTCCCGATTGATTACGGTTAATCAGACTCTTCTTTTTCTGCTGTGTCTGAGGTTGTTGAGTATCGTTATTGTTTACCGTATTTTTAGGGTAACCTACAACAAGAAACACTGCAAATGCAACTATTCCGATACAAATTTTTGTTAATAGTTTTTTCATTGGGGCGGGACTCACTTTCAATAGTAATATTCCACGTTTTTTACAAGTTTAAACATGGATTTACTCATCAATGTATATTGTTTTTATTCCGTATTCCCTCATTTTTATTAAAAAAGTTTCATTTTCGTGATTTGTGTCCATATCTTTTTTGTAAAAATACATAGCTTCGGGCTTTGATTTTATCAATTTATAAAATTCAGTTGCGACCTCTTTGGAATGTAAGAAATTTTGTACATTTATTATTACTGAATTCAAAAGGCAAATCACAGCTATAAGGTAAGAACATATTACAGCTGTTTGCTTTGTATTCTGTTCATTTAAGTTTAGGAAAATTAAAATCCATAGCGGAATCATCCAAGTCTGCGGAACAAATCTTGCCCACCAAGCTTCATGATTACCTAAAATCGTTAGTAAAAGTATTGCTATTACAACCCAAAACAATTTTTTATCTTCTTTATTTTTAAATCTTATAAATATTGACAAAAATAAAGAACAAAGTAAAATTCCGCTAAAGAAATAACCAAATCCGCCAAGACGCATATCTGAAAATATAAATGTTCCGTCTCCTTTTATTGTAAACGGAAATTTTAATTTAGGTGTTTTTTCGGATTCTATCAGCGGTGAGAGATTTTGAGATTCTGCAAATAGAGAGAAAAACAATTTTTCAAATCTGTTTTTATTTTCAAATCCTTGTGGATATGAAGTTATCATTCCTTCTCTGTTTGCATTAAGTATCGAATTTTGTATTACAGGATAAAATATATTTCTTCCTTGCTTTAAGTTTGTGTAATACGGGTTTATTCCGCTTATAAAAATAAGCATAAGCGCAATAATAAAAGATGCCAAAAGATGTTTTGAACGGTAAATGAATAAGAATATCAAACTGATTACCACACAAGTAAACAGTCCCGTTAATTTTAGGTTTGAAAGTATAACGGAAGAAATACAAATTAAGTATAGCGATTTATTTTTATCAATATCTTTTGTGTAGTTTATGCAGGCGAACAAAAGAATTAAAAATACGAAATAAAAGGCTCCGTCAACATAATTTGTAAACATCTGATATATGCATACAGGATTGTAAATAAGTAAAAATGAAAAGAAACAACATTTTAAATTTGAAAAATTATAATTTTTTAGTGTATATACGGAATAGCAAAATGCACAAAGCATTAAAATAAAATTAGTTATTTTTGTAAGTTCAATTTTTTCAAAAACAATGTATATATTTGCACCAATTATTTCAAAAAATTTCAAAAAAGTTTCAACCATATTAACAGATGCTTTAAAATTGTATTCCTGTGAATTGGCGAATTGCACAACGTTATCCCAAACAGGATTTAACCCCCATTTTAAAAGTATAATCATTGCCTGATGATAAGTTGTTCCGTCGTAAGAATAGTCAGGTATCAGATAACAAAATACTCCGAAGAGTATTAAAAAATCGAACAAAAATACGTATTGGGCTAAAATGGATTTTATTGCATTCTTTTTCTTGTCTTTTATAGTCAGTTTTGCAAGTAAAATCATAAAAACTAACAATGCAAAAACAGGATAAAAAGGGTTTATGCTTATATGAAAAATAAATCCGACAGTGGTTATTAAAAATAACGAAAAAAGAGCAGTTAAAACAGATATAGTCCAGTTTAAACAAATATTTTTCATAGTTTAATTATAACTAAAAAATTATTTTTTAGGGTTTTTCAATAAAAATACCAATGGAGCAACTAAAATTGCCACAATACCGCACCACCTGAAAGCTTCCATAAATCCCCACAAAGTTGCCTGTTTTAGCATGCTTCCATACAAAGAATATTGTGCCATATAACTTGCAACATCAATACTTGTTAATTGTGAAAAAGATGCCGTCAATGCATTAACTCTGTCTGTAAAAACTTGGTTTAACACTGTCATATTGCCAACCATATTTGCCTGATGAATTTGAGAATATCTTGAAATTAAGGTTGCAACAACAGATGTTCCTATTGCTCCGCCGACGTTTTTAAGCATATTTTGTAAACCACTTGCATTGGTCATTTGGCTGTTATCAAGTGTTACAACGGAATATGCAACAAGAGGTGTCATCGCAAATCCCATTCCTACACCAAACATAAAATTTGGTACTGCAATACTTACAGTCGAAATGTCCAAATTTAAAAAACCAAACATCAATCCTGCAGCACCGACCAAAAACAGACCGAATACAGCAAAAAGCCTGTTATCAACTTTCTTTGATAAAGCTCCGAAAATGGCAATACCTATTAAAGCTCCGCAACCCCTTGGCATAATCGCCATTCCGCTTTTAAATGCCGAATATCCCAGCAGTGTTTGCAAAAATTGCGGTAAAAGAGCTATTGAAGCCAGCATAACAGCAACAATTACAACCTGAACCCAAGTTCCTATTGCGTAGTTTTTATCTTTGAATACCGACAAGTCAATTAACGGCTCTTTTCCTTTTAGTTGAGAAACAATAAAGGCAATAAAGCATAATACGCTAAACATTGTTAATTTGCATATCCAAGGCGCATTAAACCAGTCAACGTCGTTGCCCTTGTCAAAAATAACCTGCATGCTTACGAGCCATAAAACTAAAAATGAAAAACCGATTTTATCAAGTTTTACATTATCTTGTTTTTGGGCATAAGGTGGGTCTTCCAGCAAAACTTTTGCAAGCCATAAAGTTAAAATTCCAATAGGTACATTGATAAAGAAAATCCAAGGCCAATTCCAATTATCCGTAATCCAACCACCCAAAACGGGTCCTATTATTGGCGCAACTACGATAACAAGACCAAAAGTAGCCATAGCTTTTCCTCTGTCTTCAGGGGCAAAACCTTCAAGCATAACGGCTT
>CAJOPF010000059.1 GCA_905236205.1 Candidatus Gastranaerophilales bacterium | reverse complement strand
GCTCTTTTATATCTTGAAAATAAAGGTAATATTGAGATTAAAAACGACAATATTATTTATATAGATAATCCAATTCCAAAAGGAAGAACTGACAAAAAAGATATTAATTTAATGTCGCAATATAGAACTCCTGAAGAGATGGATATTATAATTAAAGGTTTTTGTTAACTGACCTACAACACCATGTCCAAAGTCGTGTAATCTGAACGCACTGCCTTCAATTTTTACATAGTTTATATCACTTTGAAAAATAGGTGCTGCATATGCAACACTTTGATTTAAATACCATATACCTCTTTTAGTATCATACCTGAAATTTAAGCCTGTTTTTGCAGAAAAAATTGCAGTAGTAGATGTGCCTGCAGTAGTAGCTCAATCGCAACAAGTTCAAGCATTAAAAAAAGAACAAACAAAGAAAATTCAAGACTTGGAAAAATGGCTAAAAACAGTAAATGAAGATGTTGCAAAACAAAAAACTGAAGAAGGCAAACAAAAACTAACAGCAAAGTATAACGCTGAATTTGCTAAGAAAAAAGAAGCAATAGCAAAAGATTATGCCGCAAAATTACAAGTAGTAGAAAAAAGTATTTCAGATACAATAACACAGCAAGCAAAAGCAAAGGGCTATGATATTGTAATATCAAAAGGAGTTGTTTTATACGGTGGTGATGATATAACTGCTGATATAAACAAAGTAGTAAAATAATAGAATACTTTATATTAAGAGATGGGAATATAATTCCCATCTCTAATATTTTCTTTAATTACTTAACCCACAAAAATGTTGAAAGTTGTATCAAAAACTATTTATTCGTCTTTGATTTTACGGAGTTCTTATAAATACTGCCTGCCGCAGATATTGCAAGCGCTTGAACTATCACATTTGAATCATCCATTCTGTTTATTATTGGTATAAGTATTTTTTCAACATCAACATCAGCTATTTCTGAAATTTTTACAAGGCAAGTAATTGCAGAATGTCTGGTAACCCAATTACTGTTCGTTAGCGCATCAATAAGTTTATCAATAACCAAACCTTTGTAGCTCACCAGCGCATTTATTGCAGCAGAACGAATTTTTTCGTTTTCTTCACCAAGTTTTTCTATAAAAATGTCAACTGCCTCAATATCATTTAATTCTGCAAAACTTGTTATTGCAGCAGCAACAACAGATGGATTTATAGCGTTAATTTTATCTTTAAATTTATTAAATAAAATACCTTCCAAATTATTACGTTTGTTTTTTGCAATAGTCTCAACCTCTTGTTCTGATACATATTCACCTTCCGGAAGTTCATATTCAAAACCTGATTTTTTAACCGCAGCTGCGGCTTCTTTTAACGTTTCAAATTCCATAACATCTGTACCATGCGGATGCGGAATTAGTAAAGATACTTTATTAATATTATTTTTTAATGAAAGTGCTTGCACATAGTATACATGCTTGTTTTCACTTTTTACATATTTCTTTTTTATAGCTATTTTATTCATATTTCAAAATTAGCATGTTTTATATTTATAATCAAGCAAATAAAACGAATTAAGCGTTTTTAGAATCATCTTCCGAGTCATTTTCGATAATTAAAAATTTATCAAAACCTGTAATTTCAAAAGTGTGTAAAATATCTTCATTCACATTTTTTAGTTTTACTTGGCAACCCTTCTCTTGCATTATTTTATAAAGATCTAAAATAACTCTAAGCCCAATACTTGCAACATAACTAATGTTGGAAAAATCAAGAACAAGCTCTTTTGTAATATTATTTATGCGACTTCTTATTTCATCAAGATAATCTTGTGCATTATATATATCTAATTTTCCTTTTGCTTCAACATATAATATCGCATTTTTTTGATATTTAATTTTAATAAACAAATTATTTCTCCTAAGTTTTTATTTATTTTACTCTATAATTTTATGTAACACAAGTAATTAAATTATAAAAAATAATAATACCTTTCGTTATTGTCTTTTTTTCGCTTTGAATAAATGAAAAAGTAATGTATAATTTTTAATAAAATAAGAAAGGAAATTTTTATGTCAAAAATAAAGTTACAAGGAATTGATATTGATGGAAATCAAAAAGAATATTCTTTAGAAGATTTTAAAGGTAAAAAACTATTTTATATTTTTATCCAAAAGATAATACTTCCGGTTGTACACAAGAAGCATGCGACTTTAGAGATAATATTAACAGATTAACAAATTACGCACTTGTTGTTGGTGTTAGCCCTGACAGTATTGCCAGCCATTTAAAATTTAAAACAAAACAAGACTTGAATTTTATCCTTTTATCAGATATTGAACATAAATTAGCTGAAGAATTTAAAGTATGGAAAGAAAAGTCTATGTATGGACGTAAATATATGGGAATAGAGCGTTCTACGTTTGTTATTGATGAGCATGGCACTATTGAAAAAGAATGGAGAAAAGTAAAAGTAAAAGGTCATGTAGATACTGTTATAGATTATTTGTTAAATAAATAATAAAAAACCTGACTCAATGTCAGGCTTTGAATAAAAATAATAATAGGGAATAAGGAATAAGGAAATTTATAAAATCTGATTACATATCCATTACAAAAGATGCTTTATTTTCTGTTGTTTCAGCATTTTTAAGGATTTGTTTTGTATTGAAATCTTGGATAAACAAATCATCTAATTGTCTTGCTACTGTACCATCAAATACATTTTCGTTCTTTTCAAGATATCTGAAAATACCTGATACACTTGATGTAGCATTAGTTTTAACACTTTCAGTGATTTGTTGAATAGTTCTTTCAGGAACTCTTACATTCAAGCCGAAAGGTTTTGAAGGACGCAAATTGTTGCTACCACTTTTTACGGCATTATTATTAAGATTTTGATTTAACATATCAGCCATATTTTCTACCCTTTTCGACTTTCGACATGTTTTATATCGGCTAACTTCCATTAAAAGTTTAATGATTTATGCAAAAAGTCATGAAAAAGTTTACATTTATTTACAATTTTCGTCAAGGGGTTTTATTTTTTCTTAAAAACAACATAGCTGAAATCGCCTGATAGCTTGATTTTTTTATCATAATTTTTCATGGTGAATTCACAAAATTTGAATCCGTAATCTTTACAAATTATACTAAAGTAGTAGTCTTTTGAATCCCAAGAATTGAAAATTATATAATCAGGCATGTCTTTTTTAAAATGTTCAACATAAGAATCTATGCCAAATGTTTCTTCATACAACGGAAGCATGGAATTATAAAAATCATCCGTTTTTCTGTCGGATAAGAAATTTATCATCATGCCTTCTGGCAATATAAGAATTTTATCCGTTTTTTTAGTATTTTTGTTTATGTAATCAATCAATTTATTTGTTGTTTCGTATTCTTGCTCTGTGTAAATTTTTCCCTTTGGAGTTTGTATAATGCAATTTCTTAAACTTACAAATTTATACTGGAAAAACATGATTAAAAGACTAAATACCGTAATGTAGAAACCAACGTATCCCCATTCTTTTTCTGTCATTTTCTCTTTAAAACATACTGCGCAAGCTGTCAATAACAGCGGGATATAATATACTCCGTAAGAAGCTAAAAGAGCACCAAAAAATATTTTTAAACTTACAAGAAGAACACTAACAATTAAAACAAATACGCTTAAATTTTTTATTATATTTTTGGAATTGATTAAAAAAGACAAAAACAAGACTATCGGCAAAGACATAAAAATATCAAACCGTTCATTAAACCTGAATAAAAACAGCAGACAAAATGCACTGTATGTAAAAATTAAACCGACAACAGGGTTTTTAATTTTATCTTTAAAAATAATCGGAATCATATATACGAAAAAGGTTAAAAACATAAATAAAAACGATTTTAATATTAGTTTTAATACCTCAGTATGAAAGAAAATTCCCGAATGTATATAAAAATATTTCAACGTATCTGTTTGCAACATGTTCACAATTATTTTTGCCGTATTTAACAAATCACTAATACTTAAACCTTTTGCAAATAAAAATGCAAAACTCATTTCAGGCACTATACCAAAACATAATAAACCAATAAAAATTGTATTAAAATTTGTTTTTAATCTAAAAAATACAGGCAAATAAACTAGAACATAAAGCAAAAACTCATATTTACAACTAACAGATAAACCTGCAAAAAATAAACTTATGTATAAAAATAAATTCTTTTTGGAATTGATATAACAAATTAAAAATAATAATGAAAAAATAAATGCACAAAGTCCGTATGACATCGCAAAAGCGTACGGAAAAACATAATTAAAAAGATGAGCGGGAACAATTCCGACAGCAATTCCAATTAAGCCAATACTAAAAGCAAATTCTTCTTTTAAAAATAACTGCGCAACAAAAAATAATCCTAAGATAATACATATAGCGCAAATACTTCCAGCAACACTTAAAACACTTAGATTTATGCCAAAAATTTTAAATAAAAAAGCATTAAATAAATACGCAAACGGTCCGTAAATATTAAACAAATCTTTATACAACACCTTACCGCCAAGAATTTCTTGCGGATAATAAACCTCTCTGCCACAATCAACAATCAAATGTATGTTATGATAAAAAGTTGCACAAATTGCGGTTATAGTGAGTAAAACAAGGATTATAAGATATCGGTATTTATTTAAAATATTAAGCATTATGTAATATAATTTAACAAATAAAAAATAAATAAGCAATTTTTTCATAAAAAAAAACTTTATATAGGAGTAGTATAGGAGTAAGGTTAGGTTATGACATTACCAAATTCAATGAATTATTTGGCTAGAAATGGCGTAGTTGATTTTGATGTAGATGCATATTTAAACAGCCCAAACGCAAAAGGTGTTAATTTTGCTACTAATTTACTTGGCGATGCAACCTTACAATCTCAACCTCAAAAAGATTCTTTTTCTTCTAGGTTGAAAGCGAAAGTTTCTGATAAAGGATTTCTTAAAAAAGCTGCAACAGCAGCTATCGTAACAACTCTTGCCGTATTTGGATTTAAAAAAGCTAAAAACGGTATTTCAGGGTTGTTTAAAAAAGCTTAATTTATAAAACCAAACCAAAAATAACCAAAACCAAAAACCAAATTTACAGCCGCCTTAACCTGGCGGCTTTTTTTTATTTATAATGAACAAATTATAAATAATATCATGGCAATAAAAAGTAAGCTTATAATTGTAATTAAAATTTGCCTTTTTAAGTTGTCTTTTGATTTTTTGATAAGATAAAACCAAACAGCAAAATATATAAAACCAATTAAAAAAAACCAAACAATAGTAAAATCCTGAATTGCAATTGCACGAATTTCCAGTAATCCAGGAATACACATAACGACAATGGTTAACACTATAGCCACTTCTGTAGAATAATCCGATTTTTTATTCATAAACTAATTATACTCAAAAAAAAGCCTCCCGAACGGGAGGTGAAATTTATTTTAATAATTGAGAGAGAGAGTATTGATTTAAAAACCTTATCCTTACCTAAATTTATTTGAAATCTTTTTTATAATCTTTTTCGGATTTGTCCTTTCTTGATTATTATGTTTTTTAATTACGAGTGTTGAGTTGATTTTTATT
>CAJOPF010000058.1 GCA_905236205.1 Candidatus Gastranaerophilales bacterium | reverse complement strand
CTTACAGTCAACTTGTTGACGGTAAGTTTGAACCTGCACGGATAAAAAAAAGACGACTTGTTTGTCGTCTTTTTTTGTCTGTGTTTCACAAAATGGCTGTGATTGGATTTTTGTTTTCGGATTTATACTGCTCATATTTTTCTTTGTTTGTAATATTTTTACTAATTATGTATGTCCAAAAGCGCTCATAATTATATAATAATCCGCTTAACGAGCAAAAGACTTGATAATAATCTTTTACGCAAACTTTTGCTCTATTTTATTTTTGATATAAGCTAAAATATAATGCTATTTGGGCTATCCAGATAATTGGAATTGTTATGTGTTTTCCAACCTATTAATCAGCACATCACTTACGTTTGTTTTAAAATCATCCATAATACTGCTTATCAATCCTTTAAACGAATATAACTTTTCCGTTTCTTCTGCCCAATTAGTAAGAATATGTTGACATTCTAAACAAATATCTGTTGATATTTTTAGTTCAACACTATCATGGCTAATATAAACCAAGTTAAAAAATAACGGGGGATTATCATTTGATAGTTTTGTGCTTGGATAAGGATTTCTAAAATATTGAACAAAGCCGTCGCCTTTTTCTGTTTCTATAACTTCAACCCAATCAATATCCGGTTTAATCTTCTCAAAATCACAGGCTGTTGCCAAATGCATCATAGGGATACTTTTGCTATCGGTAATTTTGTCGCTAAATTTTTGAAGATTTTGATAAGCAATTCCATAAAGAGTGGCTTCAGCCATCATCTTCATTAAATCGATTTCTTTATTTACAACATTGCAATAATCCTCAAATAACCTGTTAAGTTTTTTAGCATGTCTTCTTACTGATAGAGCCGCTTGTATTGGTGTACGATTAGGTATTAAATATTTTCTTGGTCTGTCTACCTCTCTTTCAAAAGCGCCAACCATTTCACGTACTAATTCTTGTTCAACGATTACATCGGCAAGAATAGCAAATTGTTTTGCAACTTCTGCAGTTTTTTCAACCATAATCTTTACATCATTTTTGAGTAATTCTTCATCAACAGTTGGTATAGACAAAAGTTCCACCCATAATCCGCCAAATTTTTCATACTTCAGTGCGGCCTCTTCTATTTCCATCATCTTTTCAAGATTTTTCTTTTGAGCAGCTTCTATAATATAGTCTCCGTTTATGTTGCGGAAACATATTGTATTTAAAAATCTTTTCTGTAGTTCATCAACACCCCCACCTTGTTCGCAAAGAACTGCATAAAGAGGATATGCAAGAATTATTTCTTGCATTTCTCTTTTCCTTTCATTTGAAAAATCTATAAAATCAAATTCTCGATCAAAAATTCTATTTAATGTATTCTCAACCTCTTCCTCAGCATCAAAACATAAATCAGCATATTTGTGATATCTTTCATTGTCTTCTCTTTGCTTTTTAGTCCTTTCAGCTTCTGTTTCCTTCTTCGCTTTATTTGCATCATTTATTGTATCTCTAACGAATAAAGCAGTTAATGTTTTAAAAAATCCCATTTTATTCTCCTTATAAATATTTTTTTACTTTGTTTTTTATTTATTTTTTTCGTAAGATAAATTTTTCACATTTGGAATAAGAATATAATATTGCGGTATTAATCTTAATAATCATCATGATGGCTATTTGGAGTATATTTTTTCTCCGTGCTTTTTGAATAATTTTTAATTGATTTTCTTTGTGTTTTCCTTAATACTCTGATATTGTATTCTCTTTCAATATAAGGTATTGTTAGTTTGATTTTATCCAAAGTTTTTCTTACAGACATACCACGTGTTTTGCTATAATCAAATCCATTATCAATGATATATCCTGTCTGGAAATAATCTCGCACAGAAACTCGATATCCTTGGGTAAATAAATAATACGTTTTACCGTAATGATTTAAATAAAAAGTCTGTACTCCCTGCTTTTCGGTTCTACAGTAAATATATGTTCTCATAACATTCCCTTTACCTACATGTTTATAGCTTGCATGAATTTCAAACAAAAAAATCAGCAAAAGAAATTCCGAACCAATCAGCCAAACTCTGAATAACATCTATTTTGTTGATTCCGTTATTAATATATCGACTGATAGTACGAATATCCGCGCCATATTCAAAAGCAAAATCTTCTTGCGAAGAAAAATTTTCTTCAATTAAAGCCCGTAATTTCTGTCCGGCTTTCATCTGTGGTGATAGATTATTCATAAAACTTCTCTCCCCAAACAGATAAACGGTTAAAAATGGAATTAACGCCTTCTTGCTCGATCTTTCTTTTAATAATTGGGATACGAATTCCGCCTTTTGAAACCACGCCGCCCAGTCGGATAAGTTTTTCAGCATATACTTCGTCGCCATTTAATTCTTCTTTTGTTTTCGGAACGCGTACTTTCACCCACCCCAAAACGGTTCCGACACCATTTTGTTCAAAGAAATTAATATAGGCCATATCCCGCTCTATTTCGGCATCTATTTGATCTAAAAAGGATTGCATGTCTACAATCTGATTTGTTTCTTCTTTATCCATTGCTTGTTTTTCACTTTCGCCATTTAACCATCTAAAACGACAATCATAATATTTTACAGAAGAACCAAAGTTAAACATACAACTTTTTGCATTAGGATATATAGAGGCATATAATTGTGCAATATCAAAATTTTCAGTAAATTCCCGACAACTCCAAGGTGTGAAGTCGTAACAAAATTTCATGTGAATAATGCTTAAAAACTCTTCTTTTTTACCTTTGAATCCTTCTTTACGATAAACAGGTATAAGATTCTTTAGATTATCGTAATAAATATTATGTGGCACATAATTATCAACAATTCCCAAAAATGTTGCAAGAAAATTGTATTCCTTTATTTCTTCTTCAGACAAGTCTTCGTCCCATGATTTAAAAAACAACTCTTTTGACCGATTAACTAAGTCAAAAAAAGAACCGATTAATTCTCCTATCTGCGGGAAGGAGAAAAACTGAACAGTCTCATAGGCAAAGTCAATTATTTCATCTTTTGAATTATAACTATTCGGCAACTTTTCATTGGCAGTTTTCAGTATATCAATCATTCGTTTATATATATCTTCAGATTTTTCTTTTCCTGAATCATTGCAAGCATCATCCCCGAAAATTGCTTTTAAAATTCTTTCTTTATATACTTCACCTGCTCCACTTGATCGAATTTGACAAAAGATAAATTTCCTATAAAGCGCAAAAAAGCTGTACTTTTGATTCCATTTTTTTTCAGCTTCTTTATCACAATTAAGGAGCTCGTCCGCTGTCATACCTAAAAGCTTGGCAGCCCGATTAAGTTTTTTTTCTGATAATACTCCATTCTCAAATAATGTGAGGCTCCTATGGCCATCTTCATCATAATCAAAAAGATTTTCAGTGTTGCTAATACAATAGTGGTCAAAGCAGTCCTTAACAAATTCTGTAATTAATGCTTTTTCTTGTTTTTGTTTCTTTTTTGATTTGCCCATCTTCTGTTGCACTCCTTTCGTTTGATATCTCTATTATATCAAAGTGTCTTTTGTTTGTGTAGGACATTTTTTGTCGTACTTTTATTTTTATATTTTGTTGCAAATTTTTTATTGTTTGACTGATTAAATAGACATTTATTTGTCGTCCGTTTGTCTCCGTTTCCTATAGCATTGTTCACTTAAATAATTTATAATAATTATACCATTTTCTAATAAATAAGTAAAGCAAAGGGGCTGTCGCGTTAAGCGGCAGCCCAAAACAATAAAAACAAGATAAAAACGTGCGCTCAAAATCCGAAAGGAGGTTGAACGCTCGCTGCTTTTATGGTATAATTTAATTGCACAAAAAACACCAACCCGATGGTCTATTACCCCCTCGGTCGCTTGCGCGACGGCTCCCCGTGTAAGGTTCGTAAGGAGCGAAGCGACGGATTAGCGCATCGCTACGGCTCCGCCGTCGATCGCGTCACTTACAGTCAACTTGTTGACGGTAAGTTTGAACCTGCACGGATAAAAAAAAGACGACTTGTT
>CAJOPF010000057.1 GCA_905236205.1 Candidatus Gastranaerophilales bacterium | reverse complement strand
CCGCTTTGTTTTGTGTTTTTATTAGTGAACGTATACGTTCAATTTTTCTAAAATATCTTCCAAAACTTTATCTGCTTCTGAGTGTAGCACTTGGCAGGTACCTGCATTTCTGTGACCGCCACCGCCGTATTCTGACATCAATTCTGCAACATTAAGTTGAGATGTTCTGTTGATAACTGATTTACCTACGGCAAATACTGTTTTTGTTCCGTCTTGTCCCATAATTTTGTGAATTGAAATATTACATTCAGGGAACATAGTATAAACCATGAATCTGTTGCCTACGTGAATTTCTTTTTCGTCTTTGTAATTTACAAGGACAACTTTATCGTGAACAGTTGAGCAGCGTTTTAATTGTTCAATGAATTTTTCTTGCTCAACCATATAAAAATCTACTCTTGCTTTTACGTCAGGAGCGTCAAGAATTTCTTGAATGTCAGATGTTGATTGAATTATATCAATAACATATCTCATAAATTCAAAATTGTTTAATCTGAATTTTGAATCATATCTTCCCAAACCCGTTCTTGGGTCAAGAAGATAATTTAGCATTAACCAGCCTTTTGGATTTTTAATTTCTTCTTCAGTAACGTTTCCTGAATCTGCTCTGTCAACACTGTCAAGCATTTCACCCCATTCTTTAGGGAATTTATCTGCTCCGCCGAAGTATTCGTAAATAACTCTTGTTGCCGATTTTGCAACAGGGTTGATTATATGGTTTGATTTTCTGTTATAAGCTCTTACGTCATCAGAGAAGTGGTGGTCAAACACAAAATGAGCATTTTCGTTATAAGGTAAATTTGTGATAATGTTATTATCCGTAACTTCAATTTTACCGTCTTGCATGTCTTTAGGATGACAAAATTCTATTTCATCAATAAGCTCAAATTTTTTCAGTAATGTTGCTGACATAATACCATCAAGATCTGCACGTGTTAACAATTTGTATTTGTTCATTTTTAATCCTTTTCTATATATTTTACTTAACTGCTTTTGAAATTATGTTAGTGATATCTTCACCGCCGTATAAGACCATTCCTTTAGCCAACACCAAGTCATAACCGGCTTTTTTAGATTCATCTTGTATTGTTTTTGTAATAGATTTGTCAATTTCTGCTAATTTTTTTGCATAATTTTTATCATTTGTGTTTTTAATGTATGCGATATCGTTTTCGTATTTTTTTATTAACTGTTGTTTTTTATTTTGGTCTTTTTCTTTTGCTATTTCATCTTGAGCTTTTTTTATTGTATTTCTCAACTCTTCTGATTTCTTTACCTGTTCATCCTTTAAAACATTTACTTGTTTTGAATTCGAAACAAGTTTTTGTACGTCAACTATGCCCACTTTGTATGATGAAGGAACATTTGACATTGCAAAATTGTTTGTGAAAATACCAAACACAAATGCTAAAACTGCAATTACTACGATTTTTTTTGTCATTATTTTCTCCTGTAAAACACTTATATTATTGTAAGAACAATGATAATATAAAAAATTTTAAATGTCCATTGTTAAACAAGGTTATTTACTATAAATATTTTTCGATATTATTTATGATTGTGGATTTTGGCATTAAACCTACCATTCTTTCAACGGCTTGACCGTCTTTAAATACCAAAAGTGAAGGTAAGCCACTGATTGAATTTGAAGTAACAACTTCTTTATTTTCGTCAGCATTTATTTTTACGACTTTTAGTTTACCTTCATAAATTTGGGCAATTTCGTCCAAAACAGGTGATAATTTTCTGCATGGTCCGCACCATGTTGCCCAAAAATCAACTAAAACTAATGTTGATGATTTTAGAACTTCTTGTTCAAAAGTTGCATCCGTAATTTCTATTGCATTTGACATGTTTATCTCCTTCCCGTTTAGTTTATTCTAGCATATAATTTTTTTTTGTGCTATTATCTTAATGTATATTATGAAATTAGGATTATAATGGCTAGAAAAAAAGTTATAGAAATAGTTTTAGACACAGAAACCACAGGTTTGGATTACACAAAAGAAAGAATGGTTGAGTTCGCTGGAGTAAGGCTTGAAAACGGCAAAATTAAAGATGAGTTTCAGACCTTAATCAACCCGCAACAACATATTAGAAAATCATCAATTGCTATTCATGGTATTACTCAGGATATGGTTGAAGATGCTCCGACTGAGGCTGAGGCTATGCCAAAAATTCTTGAATTTATTGGTGATTATCCTATTGTTGCTCATAATGCAATTTTTGATTATTCATATCTGAATGAAGCAAGCTTGAGAACAAAAGGAAATCCTATTAAAAATGAACGTATAGATACACAATATATGTTTAAAGAAGTTTATCCCGAAATGGAATCTCATGGGTTGGATGCATTAACAAAAAAATTTGATGTAGAACTTGTTAATCATCACAGAGCTATGGCTGATGCAATGAGTTTGGCTCTTGCTTATCCGAAATTAAAAAAATTGTATTTGCAAAAATACGATTGGGAAAACAAACAACTTGAAAATATTGAATATTTATTTGAAAGATTTTTGCGTATTCAACAAAGTGTTAATACAATGCAAGCTGAATTACAAGATTTAAAATCTGTGTTTAAGTTGTATTTTGAATTAGGCGGAAAACCTATTACCGCTCAAAATGGAGATATGCTTACTTATCAGTCAAAACAATCGTTCCATTATGATTTTGATGATGTTAAAGGAGTTCTTGAGGAATTAGGTGCTTTAAATAAGGCTGTAAAATTGAATTGCGGTTTTGTTGACAGACTTTGCAACGGATTTAATCTGGAAGACTGCCAAAGAGAGACAATAAGAAATGCAAGAAAAGAAATAACTGAAAACAGAAATGTACAAATTATAAAGGCAGGAAAATAATAATGGCAAATTTCATCATTGATTTTTTTAAAGAACCGCCGATAAAAGAAGAAATACAAGACAAGGAAAAGGTTGATAAATTATATAAACACTGGACTTGGAGAATTTTTATTTCCTGCTATTTGGCATATATTATTGCCCATTTGTGCCGTAAAAATATTGCGGTTGCCTTGCCTTTTATAGGTCAGGATTTAGGATATACAAATACTCAATTAGGTATTTTGGGTTCTTCTCTATATATGACTTATGGTATAGGTAAATTCTGTAACGGAATTTTAGCAGACAGAAGTAATGTAAGAACTTTTTTGCCGACAGCAATGATTATATCAGCTATTGCAAATTTATGTTTTGCCTTTAGCGCAGTATTTATTACTCCGGGGCATGTTTCATTTTTTGGATTGCCTTCAGCAACAATTCTTTTATGGATATTAACCTTCTTTTGGGGCGCTAACGGTTGGTTTCAGTCAATGATTTTCCCGCCTATTGCAAAGGCTCTTTCTTATTGGTTGTCAAAATCAGAACGTGCTACTAAGTGGTCTATTTGGTCAACATCCCACCAATTAGGTGTATTTGCAACTGTTATGTTATCAGGTATTTTAATCGGTAAATTCGGTTGGAAGATGGCATTTGGAATAGAAGCCGTAATTGTTACGATAACAGGGTTAATTCTTTTCTGGTCATTAAGAGATAAGCCTCAGTCTATGGGCTTGCCTGATATTGACGTTTATAGAAACGAGCCGATAGAAGAAAAGAAAGAAGCTGAAATTCAAAAGATGTCATATTTTGAAATGTTCAAAAAATATATTGTATGTAACAAAATTTTGTGGCTTTTGTCTATTGCGTATGCGTTTGTATATGTAATACGTTTTGGTACGGAAGATTGGTTTGTTAAGTATTTAATGGAATATAAAGGTGATACACTTGCAATTGCTACGGCAAAATTAAGTTCTCTTGCCGTTGTCGGTTCTGTTGGTGCTATCGCAGCAGGCTGGTTCTCTGACCGTTCAAAATCAGGAAGCAGAATACCTATCAATATTTACTTCTTTATGGGGTTAGGTACCTGTTTATTTTTATTCCATATCAATAAAATTGATGCCTTTGATTATGTTTTAGCGGCTCTGATAGGTGCTTTCACAGCAGGTCCTCAATTGTTGTTGGGTGGTGTTTGCGCATTGGAAGCTACATCAAAACAAGTTGCATCTGCGGCTTTAGGTTTTGCAGGTATGTTTGGGTATGTAGGAGCTGTTCTTTCCGCTTCCGGTACAGGTTTTGTGATTGATACTTTTCAGGCTAAATTTAACAACGGTTGGCTTGGTGCTGTTATATTTTGGATTTCTTCAGCTGTTATAGGTATTATAATGTGTTTGATTATAATGGCATACAGCTCTCATAATACTAAAAAAGAACCGTCAGAAACCGTTAGTGAAAATGAAGAACAAGAAACCGTAAAACAATAGGAGAAAAATGTGAAAAAGCTTTTTGTGATTTCAGGTTCGTCAGGTGTCGGCAAAGGTACGGTTATTAAAAAGTTTTTGGAAAAAAATCCTAACTTTAAATTATCTGTTTCCTGTACAACAAGAGCAAAGCGAGAAGGCGAAGAACATGGTGTAAATTATTATTTTCTGTCTCGTGAAGATTTTATGAAGTCTGTTGAAAATGGAGAATTCTTGGAGTGGGCGGAATTTTCAGGTAATTGTTACGGTACAAATAAAAAATTTGTTCAACAATGTTTGGATAACAATGAAGATATTTTACTGGAAATAGATACTCAAGGGGCGCTGCAAGTTAAGAAAAAAATGAATAATTCCGTTTTAATATTCATTATGCCACCTTCTTTGGACGAATTGGAAAGACGTTTGCGTGGTCGTGGAACAGAAACTGAAGAAGCAATCCAAAAACGTTTAAATACTGTTAAATCCGAAATGGAAAATGCAAAATGTTTTGATTATAAAGTTGTTAATGACGAAGTTGACAGAGCCGTTGAAGAAATAGAAAAAATTATCAGAAATGAACAAGTATGATTTAGTTGATATAATTGAAAATTTTGCCCCGCTTGAATTGCAGGAAAAATGGGATTGCTCGGGCTGGCAGGTTGAAACAACTTCTCAAGAAGTTAAAAAAGTTTTGATTGCTTTAACTGTTAATGATGATGTATTTAATCAGGCTGTTGAAAAACATTGTGATATGATTTTTGCTCATCACCCTTTGTTTAATATTCCTATGAAGTTTTCGAAAATTGATATATATTCTGCTCATACTAATGCGGATAAGGCTCTTGGCGGAACGACAGATACTTTTGTGGAGAAAATAGGTTTAACCGCTCATCCTGTGGGTGAATTTTTAAGGATATCTGATTTTGAGATTTCATTAAAGGATTTATCTTCAAAAATAAAAAAAGTTTCTCCAAATGCAAGAATTGTTAACAACAAAAATATAAAAAACGTTTCAAAAATAGCCTTTTGCGCAGGTTCAGGAATGGATTTATACGGTGAAGCTGTTCAAAATGGCTGTGATTGTTTTGTTACGGGTGATTTAAAATACCATAGTGCGGCAGATTCCGAAATAGTAATTATTGATGCAGGACATTTTGAAACAGAAATCTTGATTAAAAAAGTTTTTCAGAGTTTAATAGAAAATAAAGTTGAGGTTGTAATTGCAGATGAAAAATCACCTTTTCAAAATATTTAGTTTGATAATTATTCTATCATTATCTGTTAGTATGGCGTTTGCTTATCAAACTCTTGCCTTTGATTTTCCAAACGGAGCGGGTAACTGGCATGTTGCTTATCACAGAAAATTGATGAACGAAACGATTGTTCAATATGTTCCGCAGGGAGAAAGTTACGCTCAATGGAGCCAAACTTTTATAATTCACTCATATCGTAATGCTCTGGCAAAAACGCCGTTGACATTTTTGAGAAGGTTAACATCTCAATTGGAAGCTGTTAATGATTATGCCAAATATCAATATGAAAGAATAACTCCAAATGACGCAATTGCGACAAGATGTGTTGTCGGTAATGCAAGAATGGACGCACAATGCGATATATATCGAGTTGTGCAGTCTTTTGACGGTTACATTACAATGCAGTATATTAACAGAAGTTTTGATGATTTTAAATTGGTTTATTTCAGGTGGCTTGATTCAATAAGAGAAGCAAGACCTTATCAGGCTGAGTTTAGAAATGACAGATATTTGAGCAAAGAAAGTCTTGAATTGTAGTATGTATGGAAAGAAGTTATAAAACTTACATAAAAGATTTAATTCATTTGGCTTTACCTATTATAATGGGGCATATCGGCTTTACGCTGATTGTAGCGGGTGATGTTTTTGTTGCAGGAAAATATTCAACGGATGCTCTTGCCGCGGTTAGTATTTCAGGTGCAGTTACCAGTTTGGTTTTCATGTTTGGAATTGGTTTAATAATAAGCGTTTCGCCTGTTTTATCAAATAAACTGGGGGCAAAAAAATCGATAAAAAAATTTTTTTATCCGACTATCAGATTTTCGCAAATTGTCGCTTTTTTT
>CAJOPF010000056.1 GCA_905236205.1 Candidatus Gastranaerophilales bacterium | reverse complement strand
TGGTACAGAAAAATTGAACAGCGATTAAAGAAAATTGAAATAAAAGGTTCAGGTGTTTAGTAAGTTTTTAATTTTTAATATTGATACATTGGTTATAAAAAAATAACTGATTTTGTGTTAATTTAGTATCATGAAAAGAATTATTTATTTTGTTTTTGTAATAATTTTTCTTTTAATATGTTTAAAAGCCTGTATCAGACGAGATATTCCAAAAGAAGAAATATTAAAACAAAATGTATCAAAAACTGATATTTCATATAATTTTCCTCCTGAAGCCAAAAATATTGTGCTTGGCGGGGTTGATTATCTCCAATCGCAAGCTGCGGTCGGTAAATTTGGCGGAGAGTTAATTGAAAGTTCTATTGGTGAAGGTCCTAAAACATTCAATCCTTTTGTATCAAAAGATGCAACATCTTCAACTATGTCAGGGTTGATGTATGACAGTCTTTTTACGTTTTCGCCAAAAGACGGAAAAATTATTCCGAAACTTGCAAAATCTTACGAAATAAAAGACGGAAAAACATATATTGTTAATTTAAGACGCGGTATAAAATGGTCTGACGGAAAACCTATTACTGCGGATGATGTTGTTTTTACTTGGAATAAGATTATACTTGCAGGTCTTGGAAATACTTCCATTCGTGATGCGGTTGTTATAGACGGAAAACTTCCGAAAGTAACAAAAATCGATAATTATACGGTCAAATTTGAAATATTAAAACCTTTTGCTCCGTTTTTGCGAACAATATCCGTTCAGGTTGTTCCAAAGCATATTTTTGAACCTGTGGTTAAACAAGGCGCAAAAGCTTTTGATATGTTTTATTCAACAAATACTCCGCCCGAAAAATTTGTTGTAAGCGGAGCGTTCAAATTAAAAGAATATAAAGCGGCTCAAAGAGTAGTTTTTGAAAGAAATCCGAATTATTACGTTGTAAACAAAGAATATAAAAAATTGCCTTATCTGAATAAGTTAGTTTATTTAATAGTTGCTGATTTGAATAACGAAATTTTAAAATTTGAAGGACATGAAATAGACGCTATTTCTTTACGTGGCTCAAGTGTTGCTCCGTACAAGTTAAAAGAAAAAAATTCGGATTATAAAATATATAATATAGGACCTGATACTGGTACAATGTTTGTTGCAATAAATATGAATCAACGTAAAAACAGAGACGGTGATTATTACGTAAATCCTGAAAAACAATATTGGTTTAGAAATAAAAATTTTAGAACAGCTATTGATTACGCATTGGACAGAAAAAATATGGTTCAAAATATTGCTAACGGACTGGCTAAACCTTTGTTTACGGCGGAAAGTTTAAATTCTGTTTTTTTGAATAAAAAAATTAAAGGTCATGGACGTGATATTAAAAAATCAAAAGAGTTATTAAAACAAAGCGGTTTTAATTACGGTAATAACGGTAAACTTTATGATAAATTCGGTGAAAGAGTTGAGTTTGACCTTTACACAAATGCGGGAAATACCGAACGGGAAGCTATTGGTGTAATGGTAAAACAAGATTTGGAAGATATAGGTATGCATGTAAATTTCAAACCTATAGAATTTAATACTCTTGTTAACAAAATGACAACGACATTTGATTGGGATATGATTATAATGGGGCTTACAGGTACTCCTCTTGAACCTCATGACGGTATAAATGTTTGGCATTCAAAAGGCTCTTTACACCTTTTTAACCAAAGAAATAACGATTCAAAAGTTGACGACAGACTTCCGTTTGAGAAGGCTTTAGATGAAATTTTTGAAACTGCGGCTTTAAAAACAAATTTTACGGACAGAAAAAAATTGTATGACGAATATCAGCAAATAGTATATGATGAAAAACCTGTAATTTATTTATATTCGCCCGTAAGAATTGTCGCATTAAGAAAAAAGTTTAAAAATATATATCCGTCACAGCTTATGGGTATAACTTATAACGTGGAAGAAATATACGAGGATAAGAATTGATGCAGATTTTGTTTTATATTTTTAAAAGAATATTGCAAACAATTCCGTTATTGATTTTAGTTTCAATAATAAGCTTTTTCATTATAAGATTAAGTCCTGTTGATCCTTTGGCGGAGTTAAAACTTAATCCTTCAATTTCAAAAGAAACTTTAAAAATTGAGCAGCAAAGGTTGGGACTTGATAAACCTTTGCCTGTGCAATATTTTATTTGGGCAAAAAATTTTGTTAAAGGCGATTTGGGCGTTACTACGACAGGTGAAAAAGTGTCGGTAAAATTGGCGGAAAGAATACCAAATACTTTGATTTTAACAATTGTTGTAATCTTTCTTACTTGGTCTGTCGGTGTTCCGCTGGGTGTGCTTGCGGCAATAAGATGGAAAACACCGTTTGACAGAATATTAACAGTTTTAACAAGTATTGGTATGGCAATACCGTCATTTTTCTTCGCTATTTTATTGTTGATTTTTGCAGTAAAATCGGGGTTGTTTCCTGTCGGCGGTCTTACGTCGTACGATTTTGACGATATGAATTTTATTCAGAAATTTTTTGATATCACGCATCACTTGATTTTGCCTGTAACGGTATTGTTTACAATTTCTTTGGCAGGACTTCAACGCCAAATGAGGGCAAATTTGCTGGACGTTTTGGATAGCGATTATGTAAAATTTGCAAGAGCAAAGGGTTTGAGTGAAACAAAAGTTATTTTTAAGCACGCATTGAGAAATGCTGTTAATCCTATGATTACATTGTTGGGCTTTGAATTTTCAAGCCTACTTTCAGGAGCGGCTTTGACGGAATTTGTTTTTCAGTATCCGGGGCTTGGAAGATTGATTTTGGAAGCTGTTTTAAAATCAGATATAAACTTGGTTATGGCATCTTTAATGATGGGTGCAATTATGCTTGTTACAGGTAATTTGATTGCTGACATTTTACTTATACTTACTGACCCGAGAATTAGGGCAAAAGCGTGAGGGGGCAGGCATGATTAAAGATATTTTTCAGGGTATTTTTAAAGATAAATTTGCAACGCTTGCCTTAATTGTATTAAGTGCAATATATTTGAGTTTATTTTTTGCGGAATTTATTGCTCCGTATTCAATGAATTATACGGACAGAGAATTGTCTTACGTACCGCCGTCACCTGTATTTACAATTGATGAAAAAGGAAAATTTTCAAAACCTTATACATACAATTATAAAAGGTCTTATGATGCGGATTTAATGCAGACTGTTTTTAAATTAGACAGAAGTAAAAAATATTATCTTAAATTTTTTGCAAGGGGAGAAGAATATTCTTTTCTTTGGTTTATTCCAATGGACAGACATTTGGTGACAGTTGATGACGGCGGAAGGTTATACCTTTTGGGCGGTGATATTAACGGTCGGGATGTATTTTCAAGATTATTGTACGGCGGAAGAATTTCTATGACTATCGGTTTTCTTGCATTGTTTGTTTTATTTCCGATAGGG
>CAJOPF010000055.1 GCA_905236205.1 Candidatus Gastranaerophilales bacterium | reverse complement strand
TTCATTATTACCGCTAACAACTGCCTCTACGGCTGATTGTTTTTCTTCTACTTTAGCTTCTAAGCGTTCTTTTTCAGCTTCCATTTCTTCTATGGTTTGAGGATGTTCAACTTGCGTAGAAGAATGAGAACCATGTGAACCGCTTGAATGGTGTGTATGACCTGAATGGCTAGGAGCTGTTACTACAGGAGCTTCAGGTACTGCTGTGCTTGCTGTCGGACTTGCTTGAGGAGCAGATGTAGCAGGAACTGTTGTTGCTTCACTATGAACAGGTTCTTCTGCTGTTGCTGTTACAGCTGGAGCCGGTTCTGCTGTTTCAGGCGGAACAGTTTCAGTTTCTGCAGGTTGATTTTGTACAACTTGTGTAACTGCATCACCATTTTCATCCAAAACAGGTTCGCCGTTCTCATCCAAAACAGGAACAAAATCTACACCCAATTCTGCTACTGCACTATTAAAATCTTCCATTGTTATTTCGTTTTCGTTGCCGTCTTTTTTAGCCACTTCAGCCAAATATGCTCTTGCTTCAGCTTCGGTTACTTCTCCGTCACCGTCTGCATCAGCCGCTTCTTTTACAGCACCGATATTAAAAAACTCACGCATTGCAACAACAAAACCGTCTTCCTCTTGGTTTGGTTGTTTATCAGAATCGTCTTTAACTTGTTCTTCACCTTCAGATTCCTCTGTTGCAGGCTTTTTCAATACTTTACTAAAGTCAACATCTTCTAAATTAACATTTTTTGCAAATCCGAAGATTGAAGTTGCGCCTTCACCGTCATTTTACGCAGTAAACAAAGATGCTTCCGTATAATCAGCCTCTTTTTCAACTTTTTGAGCATTATTTTCCGCATCTTGAATTTTTGATGCATCCATACCTGTTATTTTCTTTAAATATTCTCCAAAATTCATGATTTTCCCTCCGATTGTTTAATCTTCTCGTTATTTTATTCGGATTTCATTCTTTTTTCTTTAATATATACGGCTAAAAATTTACAAAAGTATACAATTCATTTTGTTTTTTATTTAAAAATTTTTAATTTTGAATATCTGATATTTTGTGCTAACTTTTAATAGACAGGAAGGTTTTTATGAAAAGAGTCATATTTACGGTAATTGTTTCTATACTTGCATGGTTATCATACCTGAATATACATCCGTTTATTTTAAAAATGCTGACAGCTTGCATTTATGTAAAATTATTTACGACTTTACTTGCTATCGTACTGTCTTTTATTGTTCAAAAGTTAATAACCAATAATACAGGAAGTATTTTGGTAAAAGATAATATAGAAGAACTTGCAAATTGCGGTTCTATATACACAAAAACAACTAAAACTCTGTTGATATTATTTATCTTCTTTTGTTTGTTCAGATGCGGAAATATCATTTTACTATGGATTTATGCATCTTCACAGATTTTAGATGAATTTTTATATTTTTATTGGGATACCTTCGTCGAAAAAATAAAATAAAAAACTTAACTCAAACCTGACTTGCACGATTATTTACAAAAATTCTTTAAGCTTTATAATAGAAATACAAGTTAGGAGGTTTTATTTATGATTAACGAAAAATTACAAGCTGCATTCAATGACCAAATTAACAAGGAATTATATTCAGAATATCTTTATTTGGCAATGAAAATTTATTTTGCAGAAAACGATTTGACAGGTTTTGTAAACTGGTTTGACGTACAAGTTCAAGAAGAACACGCTCATGCTATGGGTATGTTTGATTACTTAGGTGAAAGAGGAGGTTCTGTTAAACTTGAAGCTATTGATAAACCTGTTTTCAACGGAAAAACGCCTGTTGAAATTTTTGAAGAAGTTCTTAAACACGAAGAATATGTTACATCCCGCATCAATGCATTGTTAGATGTTGCGGAAGAAACTAAAGACCGAGCTGCAATTATATTCTTAAATTGGTATTTAAAAGAACAAGTTGAAGAAGAAGCTAGTGTGGGCGGAGTTTTAGCTAAGTTAAAACTAATCGGCGACGATAAAAAAGCATTGTTAATGCTTGACAAAGACCTTGCAACAAGAGTATTTAACCCTCCTGTTATCGGATAATATTTATTAAGTATTTTTATGCTATACTCGGTTTATGTCTA
>CAJOPF010000054.1 GCA_905236205.1 Candidatus Gastranaerophilales bacterium | reverse complement strand
TCTCAGCATTTTTTGTAAAGTGGTGCCGCGTCTCGGAATCGAACCAAGGACACAGGGATTTTCAGTCCCTTGCTCTACCAACTGAGCTAACGCGGCAAGCACTGCCAACTCTGTATTACTATTCTACATTATAAATTTTTTCAGTCAAGTTTTTATTTTACAGGCGGACCAAATAGTAATGTTACGTTACGACCTTCCATTTGAGGCTTTTTCTCTAATGCTATCGGTTCGTCTTTTAAGTCCTCAACAAATCTTTCCGCAAGGTCAAATGCCAGTTTAGAATGTTGCATTTCACGACCTCTGAGCATAACCACAATTTTTACTTTGTTACCCTGTGAAATAAACTTTTTAATATTATTTATTCTTACTTGATAGTCATGTACATCAATTTTGTATCTGATTTTTATTTCTTTTATGTCTACGGTATGCTGTTTCTTTTTAGCTTCTTTTGCTCTTTTTTCAACTTCGTACTTATATTTGCCATAGTTTAAAATTTTAGCAACAGGCGGCTCTTGATTAGGGTTTATTAAAACCAAGTCCAAATCGGCATCTTCTGCCATTTGTAAGGCTTCTTCCGTAGGTACTATACCATGATTAGTACCGTCTTCTCCTATTAAACGCACTTCTTTTACACGTATGCGTTCATTCATTATAACTTTATCTTTTGAGTCTTTCTTTTGACTGTATTTATCTTCGCCTGCTATGGTCGTATCTCCTTTTATAATTTTATTCTACTTATCTATAATAGCACAATTTTGTGATTTTTAAATTAAAATTTATGCTTTTGAGTTTACATGCCTTTACATACTTTTGTTATATAAAAAGAGAGTCAAGAAATTGACTCTCTTTTTTAATTATATATTCACGCAGTGATTATTTTTCGTATAATACATATCTTGCAGCATATCCGTTAGGGATAAGTTGTTGACCTTTAAATCTAACTGAATATTGGTCAGATATGAAAGCATTGTTTTCTTGACAGAATGTGTTTGTTACTGAGTTATCCAATTCTGTTGTAGATGTTGTACCTTCACCTGCATTCCATACGCAGTGAGATAATTTGTTTGGATTTTTTACACCGTTTACGTCAACAATACCTGCACAGTTTGCTTTGTTGTATAACCAATTTGTACATTTACCTGCAGATTGAGGATATGACAATACCATACCATCAGCAAAGAAGATTGTATAATTGTTACCGCCTGTGCTACCAAACATTCTGCTTACGTCGTCAGTGGCTGATGATTCAGTCTTTGCGATTTGCATTTTTTTGTTGATGATGTTGAAAATTGATTCGGTATTTGTTGTACCTGTATTTGCATCACCAAAATCCAAGTAGTCAATTGCAACTGACATTGTTACAGCTTGGTTAACTGTTGAAATAACTTTTTTGAATGCTGTTTTGAACTCTGCTTTACCTGTGTTAGACATCAATGTAGGAATTGTCATTGCTGCTACAACACCGATGATACCAAGAGTAATCAAAACTTCTGCTAATGTGAAACCTGCGTGTCTTTTCATCATAGTTTTGTACCTTTCTTTTTTTTTATTACTATCTAATCCTTTTTAATTATCCTAGCAGATTATAATTCTTAAGTCAAGCAAATTTATAAATATTTGCCACTAAAAATAAAAAATCCATCAGATAACGTATTAGTATAATACCACAGAATTATTTTTATATAACTCTTAAGAACTAATTCTATAAGTTTTTGTTACAATTCTTTATGTTATCGTTTATCGTTTCTGCTGCCAGATAGCCTGAAGACCAACAAAATTGCAAATTGTAGCCACCGCATAGACCGTCGACATTTAAAACTTCTCCGCAGATATATAAATTTTGTATTAGTTTTGATTCAAAAGTTTTTGAATTTATTTCATCAAGCGATATCCCGCCGCAGGTAACTGTTTCTCCGTCTTTTCTACAACCTGTTACTTTAAACGGGTAATCACTCAATAATTTATAAACTAATTCTTTAGTATTAGCTCTTACGTTGCTGCATTTTTGTGTTAAATCTATGTCTAATAGTGTATTTACAGCTGATTTAGGAAGATATTCCGAAAGTAATGTTCCAAGATTTTTGTGTGGATTTTTATCAAAAAGTTCTTGTAAATCTATATCTTTATTTAGAAAATCTATATGGATATCGTAGGGTATTTCTTTTCTTGCGTTGTAAGAAGATAATTCAAACACTGCAGGACCTGTGATTCCGCTATCGGTAAAAAGAATATCTCCGATAAATATATTTTTATTTTCTGTTATTTTGCAATTTCGGATTGTTACACCTTGTAATTGTTTGAAGTTAGGATTTGTTTTAAGTCCTACAAGTGATGGTTTTGGGGTTATAACTGTATGACCTAAATCTTTAAGAGGCTCATATCCGTTTTTTCCGCCTGTTGCTATTATAACAACATCAAAAATGTATGTTGATTTATTTGTTTCTATACTGAATTTATTTTCGTGTTTTTTTATTAAATTTACTTGTTCTTTTTTGAAATTACAGTGTTTAAGCTGTGACAGAAATTTATCTCTGACATCTTGAGAACTGTTTGATGTCGGAAATATGCGGTTATCTTTTCTTGTGTAGGTTTTTATTCCTATCTTTTCAAAAAAATCAAGTGTTTCGTTTGTACCGAATTTTGAAAAAACCGAGTATAAAAATTTTTCTCCTCGCGGGTAATTTTTTGCTAATTCTTTGAAATCATATTCGGCATGCGCAAGATTACATTTTCCGCCGCCTGTCGGCAGCAGAGTTTTTAGTGGAGAATTTTTATCAAACAGCGTAATATCAAAGGTCTTATCCAAGTTGCATGCGACCATGCAGCCTGCAGGACCGGAACCTACAATTGCAATTTTTAACGGCATTTACACATCAACCCTTGTGCCGTATAAGAATACCATTTCGGGGTTTTCAAGTTCTTCGTGCAATTGCATTACTGTTTTCTTTAGTGTAGGATGCACAAAATTTGGCGCTAATTCAAGCATTGGTACGAGAGTGAAAGCTCTTTGATGAAAGAATTTATGTGGAATAATTAGGTTTTCGTCATTTACGATTTCATTGTCATAGAAAATAATATCAATGTCTAATGTTCTGTCTCCGTAATGACCTTCAAGTTCACGATTTCTTCCGAGCTGTGCTTCGACTTTATTAACTGTTTTTAGCAATTCTTGTGGTGATAGTGTTGTGTTTATTTCTATCATGGCGTTAACAAACCAGTTTTTGGTATCACAACCCCAAGGTTCTGATTCGTAAAACGCTGATGTGCGAACAAGATTGATACCTTCAATTCCGTCTAAAATTGAGGTTGCTTGTTGAATATACCCTACTCTGTCACCTTTGTTTGAACCAAGGCTTAAATATACGATAGCCATAATTTTATTTTGAACCATGCCTTGCATTTTGTCAACATCATATTAAATTTTTGTGATATAATTCTTACTATGAAAAAGAATGTTATTGCTTATTTGCACACTCACTGGGACAGGGAATGGTACAGAGAATTTGAAGTCTTTAGAATAAGGCTTTTGAGAGTTTTTGATAATGTTTTATACATGTTGGAAAATAATAAAATTCCTTCATTTTATTTTGACGGGCAAACATGTGCTTTAGAAGATTATTTGGAAATAAGACCTGAAAAAACTGAGGTCGTAAAAAAACTTATCTCTGAAAAAAGACTTTTTATCGGACCTTTTTATACTCTTGTTGACGAGTTTTTGACTGATAAGAATTGTTTTGAAAAAAATCTTCAATTAGGAATGAACTTTGCAAGAAGTCTTGGCTGTGAGGATTTTATAGGATATTTGGCGGATACTTTCGGTCATTCTAAAAATGTGGCAAAGGTTTTTAAAGAAGTCGGAATAGATAAATGTGTTGTGTGGCGGGGCTGTGCGGATTGTATACCTTCGGAGTTTAAATTTAGCGGAATTGACACTATTAACCTTGTAAGAGGGTATTTTATGGATTTCTTTTCTGCTCCGTTTGATTTTGATAAAAAAGCAGAATGTATAAAAAATAATTTGGATAAAATTGCAGAAAAATCAGGTTATGTCCTGCTTCTGCCGATAGGTGCAGACCATTTGGGTGTAGAAACTGATATTACAACTCAAATAAGAGAAATAAATGCAAGATTAGACGATTATCAGATAAAACTGAGTTCGCCTTTTGAATATTTTGAACTTGTAAAAGAAAGATTTTCAAATTTTGAATGGAATGACGAATTAAGAGATAATTCAAAGACTTTTGTCTTACAAGGTTCTTATTCCTCAAGATTAGATATAAAAAGATATAATGTTGAATGTTGTCATGAACTTCCGCTTGCAGATAAATTACAAAAACATTTCAATTTGAATTATGATAAACTGATTGAATATGCCTATAAACTTTTGCTTAGAAATCAAGCGCATGACGGTATCTGTGGATGCTCTACCGATGATGTGCATGCTGAAAATATAACAAGATATAAAAAGGTTTTGCAAATTTGTCAAACAATAAAAGATGAAGTCAGGTTTAAACTGGGTACGGGTGGCTTAGGCATAAATATGGGGGATAAACCGTTTTCCGGTATTATTGAATTTGAATCTTGTGATGAGTTAATCGGATTACAAATGATTTCGTCAAGAAAGGGTTTTGATAACGAAATTTTGCAAGATACTCAGAAAATTCCTGTAACGGAAGATTATACGGATATATACTCTTATTTGGCTCAGGTTGAAAACTTAAGACCTACCGAATTGGCATTTGTTAATCCGATAGAGGGAGAAACTGATTTGCAAGTTAATGGCAATTCAATTTCAAATTCAAAAATTTCTCTGAAAGTTGTCGGTAACAATATTTTAATAAATGGTGATATATTACTTGAATTTGTTGATTATGTAGATAACGGCGATAGCTATAATGAAGGCCCTGTCATGGGTGATTACGGTGTATCCGCGGATATTATTTCTACCAAAAAACTTGTGGAAGGACCTCTCAGAGCTTCTTTAAAAATGGAAACATCTTTTTTTGATGTTATTGTTTCGCTTGATAAAAATTCTGAATTGTTGAGATTTAATATTGATTGGTGTAACGAAGATAAAAATCATATTATACAGGCGAAATTTGTTTTAGGCAGTAATATAGAATACACTTACTCTGAAGATTTTAATGAGTTAATTAAAAGAGATTTTGATTACAATTACGACATAAGAGAAAATTTACCAAAAGAAAAAGGTATTGAGGCAAAGTCTAATACTGCACCTATGCAAAGATTTGTTTGGGCAAATGATTTTGGTATTTTTACAAAAGGTATTACTCAGTATGAAGTATTCAAAAACATGCTTTCAATACCTTTAATCAGAGCAACAGGAGTTATATCAAATCCTTATAACAGTTCAAGAACAACACCTGCAGGACCTCCTTTAGAAGTACCTGCTTTGCAGATGCTTGGCAAAAATCATTCTGAATTTTTTGTCTATAATGGTGATATAAACGGTTATGAGCGTAATCTTGATAAAGTTTTTCAAAATATTATTTATTAAAATTATAAATGTCTAAATAATCCGAAATGGGCATTAAATAAGAAAAGGCAATTTTTTTTTACAAAAATACTTATATATAATGTAAGGTTAGGAAACATAACTTTGACGTAAAAAAGTTCTTTACAAACCCTGAAGTAAAGACTCCGACTGCCAAGAGGTTTTAGCTATCAGATTGCAAAAACTGCATACCTGTCGGGTAGAAAGACAAAGTTGGGTAGGAGATCAGGCTCTTACATACCTTGAATCTTAATAAATGTGTGTGAAAAAAACATTTAAAGGCTGTTTCGTAAGAAACAGCCTTTTGGTTTTAATATAGCGGTATTGGAATTAAATATTTATAAAAGTTATATTCATCAAAATTGGCAGGTAAACCCTCCCAAAATCTGAATATCATTAGTCCTTGACGTTCAAGTTCTTTTACTATGGAATCATCATGAGTGTAGTACGGATATACAAACGGAATTTCATTTTTATCAAGCGAAAATGATAATTCATTTGTTTTGTCGAGTTTCTCTGCAAATTTGTAAAAATTGTTCATTCTTGAAATCTTTTCTTGTTCGAAATTTACAGAACTTATAATTTTTTCTGTGGTTTTTGAAATATACATGATTTGCTCTAAATCAAGTCTTTGTTCATTTTTAACAATTTTTTCGTAGGTCATATCTTCATCAATTTCATAATCTTCAGCTGTTCTAAACGGTCTTTCCATAATTTTTTCCGTAAAAAGATATGCTCCGTCAAGAATGCCGTATTGCATTTGAAAGAATTTTCTTAAAGAATTAAATGAAGCAAGCCCCATAGGTTTTGAATAAAAAGCATGCGTATTATCAACAATGAGATTTCTATATTTTTTCTCTAGTTCGGCAACATTATTTGTGCAAATCCCAAAGTAATTAGGATACAGAATGTAATCATCCGATTTGAAATTTTTTACCGGCATGAATTTTTCGTTAATATGATAAAATTCCACGTTAACAATTTCTTTCCTGAGAATTGCTTTTATGCTCGGACAAATATAGTATGGTACGTGAATTGTACCTATTTTATATGCTTTTATAAGGTATCTGAGACAATTTCTTGCCGTATTTAATTTTACAAGTTGTTTCATCTGTCCTCTAATTTTACAATAACGCTGTGTCTGTTTGTCGTTTCACCTTCTTTTCTGTAAGAGAAAAATAAATCGTTATTGCATGATGTGCAATAAGGGCATATATCTATTTGTTTTACACCAATTTCTTCAAGCTGGCGGCGGTTTATTTCTTTAAGATTTACATATATTTTGCCGTTTCTTATTTCGTATAATCCCTGATTGTTCGCAACAGATATCATGCTCATATTAAATACGTCTTCTTTAACTTCGTAGCAGCATACGGAAATTGCAGGTCCTATCGCAACTCTTACATCTTCAACATTAGTTCCAAATTCATCCTGCATTTTTAGTATGGTCTTTGCTCCAATTTTGCCGACAGTTCCTTTCCAGCCTGCATGAATGACAGCCGCTATATTTTGTCTTTTGTCATAGGCTACAAGCGGAGTACAGTCTGCAAAATTTAAAAATACTGCTTGTTCATGATTTGTTAGAATAAGTGCATCAGCTTCCGCATAAAAAGTTTTTCCGATTTGTGCAACATCAACGGTATCTGTATGGCGTTGCTCAGGATAAATCAGATTTTCTTCCGATACTCCTAATACTTCCCTGAACATTTTTCTGTTTTCCATTGTGATCTCCTGCATTTCAGGTTCTCTGGATTTTATAGGGCAATCTTTTGTCGTAAAATAGTGTGTTAAACCGTCTAATATATCGGTTTTCATAACTGTTTTGCCGTTTAATTTTTCTAAATAGAACATAATAATCCTTTCAGTGTTTCAATAGAACGATTTGCAAGCATTTCATTTTTAATTTTTTTGTTTTTTCTGTCTTTCTTTGGTAATTCAATTGGTGAAACAACAGCCCAATTAGAGTTCATCGGTTGAAAATGCTTAAGCTCGCTTGATGATATATATTTGCATAAAGCACCCAGCATTGTTTCTTGCGGAAGTTTTATCAGCGGCTTATTTTGCAGTAATTTTATCATGTTTAAACCTGCAAGCAAACCTGTTGCTATGGATTCCGTATAACCTTCAACACCCGTAATTTGACCTGCAAAAAATAAATTTTGACGATTTCTTGTATTTAATTCTGCATTTAAAATCTGCGGACTGTTTATAAAAGTATTTCTGTGCATCACTCCGTATCTTACTATGTTTGCATTTTCAAGCCCCGGAATGGAATGAATTAGTTCTTTTTGAGCGCCCCATTTTAAATTAGTCTGAAAACCGACAAGATTAAACAAACTTTTTGCCGCATCATCTTGTCTTAATTGAACAACCGCCCAATTTTCCTTATTAGTTCTTTTATCAATTAAGCCGACAGGTTTCATCGGCCCAAACCGTAAAGTATCAACTCCACGTGAGGCTAATACTTCAACAGGAAGACAACTTTCAAAAAATTTGGCATTTTTTTCAAAGTCTTTCAATTCAATTCTTTCTGAGGTGGTAAGAATTTCGTAAAATTTTTCATATTGTTCTTTGTTCATCGGGCAGTTAATGTATGAAGCTTCTCCTTTGTCATAGCGGCTTGCCCAAAACGCAATATCAAAGTTTATACTGTCTTTTTCAACTATTGGGGCTATTGCATCAAAAAAATGCAAATGCTCTGTTTTTGTAAAATCTTTTATTGAATTTGCCAATTCATCACTTGTAAGCGGTCCCGATGCAATAATTACGGGAACATCGTCAGGAATTTCTTTTATTTCTTCCCTTATAAGCTCAATATTTTCATTATTTTTAATAATTTCCGTAACTTTTTTGCTGAAACCTGCCCTGTCAATTGCAAGAGCATTACCCGCAGGAACTCGACATTCATAGGCTATTTTAATAAGTTCTCCGCCCAAAATGTTCATTTCGTGTTTTAAAAGCCCGCTGGCATTTGTTACGTCAGCAGAACCCAAAGAATTTGAACAAACAAATTCTGCGCAGTTCTCACTAACATGTGCTCCTGTCGTTTTTTGTGGACGCATTTCGTATAATTTGACTTTTATATTTTGTTTTGCAAGCTGTAAGGCTGCTTCACTACCTGCCAGACCTGCTCCGATAATTATAACTTCCATACGATTAGTATAAAATAAAAATGTTTGTTGTAAAATAAACCTATGAGCAAGAAAAACATTTTGGTAGTATTCGGAACAAGACCTGAGGTTATTAAGTTAGCTCCCGTTATTATTGAATTGCGTAAGCACGACGATTATAATGTAATTGTTTGCAATACTGAGCAGCAAAAAGAACTTTCAAACCAAACTCTTGAGTATTTTGGTTTAAAAGCTGATATAAATTTGGACTGTATGCGTCCTAATCAGTCTTTGACGGAAGTTCAGTCAAGAATTTTGCTTGGATTAGAAAATGTTTTTGCTGATAATCAAATTGATGCAACTGTTGTTCAGGGTGATACAATGACTGTGTTGTCATCTTCTTTGGTTAGTTTTTATCATAAAGTTCCTGTTTTCCATGTGGAAGCAGGTTTGCGCTCTTATGATATATATGAACCTTTTCCTGAAGAAATTATGCGTCAGATGACAAGTCGTGTCGCACAATTGCATTTTGCACCTACCGAAAAGAATAAGCAAGCCTTACTTAATGAGGGCATAGACGAAGAAAAAATTTTTGTTACGGGTAATACGGTTATTGATGCTCTGTTTTGTTTATCAGATGAAGTTATTGAAAAATCTGCACAGTTTTTTAAAGAAAAAAATATTAAAATAAATGATAAATTAGTTCTAGTAACCGCTCACAGACGCGAAAACCATGGCGAACGAATCGACAGAATTATAAAAGCAATATACGATTTGGCAACAAAATATTCTGACCACGAATTTGTAATTCCTGTTCATCCAAATCCAAACGTAAAAAATAAAATTCATTCAGCATTAGAAAGTATTAAAAATATTCATTTGTTAACACCTTTGGATTATCCGTATTTAGTATATTTAATGAAAAATGCAAAACTTATTCTGACGGATAGTGGCGGTATTCAGGAAGAAGCACCAACTTTTGGCTGCCCGACTTTTGTCATGCGTTATGAAACCGAACGTCAGGAAGGTGTTGATGCAGGTGTTTCAAAACTTGTAGGTGCAGATTACGAAAAAATTATGCAACTGAGTGAGGATATATTGTCAAAAGAAAAATCTTTATCAAGATTAACTGCTCAAAATCCATACGGTGACGGAAATTCTTCAAAAACTATTGAAAATATTATAATAAATTATTTTACAAAAACAATTTCTTGACAAAAGCCTATAAATAACGGATAATAAACAAAAAAGGAGAAAATAGTTATGAATACTGAATTACACCTCGGGGAGGGGGCAAAATCCTCTTGTGGTAAGGTTTTTGAAAATGATACTAAGGTACTTGGGCAGTATGGCACTAAGGACTTAAAATTTCTTAGTGCCTTAGTGCCAGATGTCTTACTGCCTTTAAAAAAATGGCACAAAAAGCTGTTGCTTTTACATTAGCAGAAACTTTGCTTGTAATGGGGATAATCGGTGTTGTTTCAGCATTAACACTTCCGAACTTAAACAGTTCAACCAGTGATAAAGAAAAAGTTGCAAAGGTTAAAAAATTCTATCAAAATATTACAGAAGCAATGGGACGTGCAGAAGCTGCATATGGTCCATTTGGAACTTGGTGCCCCGGAAATAGTTGTACGAATGCAAATCGTGTAAAACGTATAGGAGACAGATTAACTGAATTTATGAAGGTACAAAAAAATTGCGGTAATTCTGGATCTGTTGCTTGTTATAATACAACAGCTTCAGGTACGGATCAGCTTTATGAGTTTATAACTGCTGATGGAATGTCAGTCCGAATAATTTGGGATGAACTTATCTATCTTGATATTGATGGTCCGCAAAAGGGTCCAAATACAAACGGTAAGGATAGATTTGTTTTTGCATGTAGCTACAATAATGGAGATATTACCCCAATGGGGCAAAGTTTAGTTTTAAGTGCTACTCAAATAGGTGAATTTTTTAATACTAGCTGTAATAAAAATGGCGGAATGTATTGTACAGGGTGGGTTATTGTAAATGGTAATATGGATTATTTAAAGGTCGGTACTGACGGTAAATGTCCGAATGGTACGCAGCTATCAACAACAGTTACATCCTGTAAGTAGTGTTTTGTTGAAGTTTATGTAAACAAATGTAACAAAATATCAAACATGAGAAATTAGCATGGTTTTTTTGTTTTTATATATATGTAGTTATTCATAAACGGTATTAGTTTGGAGTGATTTTATGGCATTAGGTTTTAATTCAAATTTATTTAATACAAATGCTCATACAGCATCAAGAAGTAACGAAACTGCAGGTGTTATTGCATCAGGCAGCGAAACAGCAGGCTCTATTGCTTCTGCTGAAACAGCTGGTTTGATTGCATCAAATGCTCAAATTGACTCTTTCCAATCAAGCAATCCATTTGCTCCTGAGATTGATTATAGTCAATATTCGCAAGCACCTGAAACAGCAGGCTCTTTGGCTAGTGAAACAGCAGGTTGTATCGCATTCGGCGATATAGAAACAGCTGGTTCAATAGCTGATGCAGGCTGTGAAACAGCAGGTTCAGTTGCTTCTTCCGATAGCGGATTCGGTTCTTTCGACAGCGGCTTTGTTTGCTAGATAGAACCTGTATAATTTTAAAAAACGAGCCTAGCGGCTCGTTTTTTTTATGAATTCTTTTACTGTGTTTATAGGTATTGCAAATCCTATACCTATATTTGAAATATTGTTGTCAGGATTATATATTGATTGATTTATCCCAACAACTTCACCGTTTGTTGTTATCAAAGGACCGCCGGAATTTCCCGGATTTATAGCCGCATCTGTCTGAATTTTGTCTTTTGCGTAATCTATTCTTGAAATAATGCCTTGTGTCAGTGTTCCGTTAAATCCAAAAGGGTTTCCTATTGCCATAACTTTTTGACCGACTTTTATATTTTCAGAGTTACCAAGTGATATAATTTGCAAATTTTCCTTGCATTTTATTGAAATAAGTGCAATATCAGATTTAGCAACTTTTATTATATTTGCTTTATAAACATGCCCGTTATGCAGCGTAACTTCAATATTTTTACTGCCTTCTACAACATGAGAACTTGTTAAAATTATTCCCGATTTATCAATAATGCATCCTGTTCCGCTGGATACTCCTATCGGTAACTCTGCGTCTATTGAAACTATTGCTGGATTTATTTTTTCATATACGTTTATGTAGGTTGTTTCTTCTGAATCGTAAGCGAAAACTGCGACGTTTGTAACAAAAGTGAAACATATTGTAATAATAATTTTTTTAATCATAATCCTTGAAACCCTTACCAATATTGACATTATAGACGTGGTTGTTAGAAATTACTACTACCAATGTAACAAAATTAAGTATTATTATTGCAAGAATTAAACCTTTATTTTATAATCCAATTGAAACCAAACGTCAGGTTTTAATTGAGATATGAGTAAGGAAAGGAAATTTAAAAATGAGACGTATTGAAATGTTCAAACAAGCTATGAACGAAAAAAGAGCTTTAAAAGTTATTTCTGGTATTAACAACATTGATTTGGAAAGAGTTGAAATGATTGTTTCTTCTGCTATCGAATCAAAAGCTACTGCTATTGATGTTGCAGCAAAACAAGAAGTTTTGGAATTATCACAAAGATTGATTTCTGAATCAAATTCAGATATTATGTTAATGGCTTCTTCAATTGTTCCTATGGAATTGGCTAACGCTGTTAATTTATACAACGTTGATGCTATCGAATTAGGTAATTTTGAAACATTATACAGAGAAGGTTTAACAATGACTTCTTCTCAAGTTATCAGCTTAGTTGAAGAAACATTATCTTTAATCCAAGAAAACAGATCTGAAATCTTGTTCTCAGTAACTATCCCTGGTATGTTACCTATTTCTGAACAAATTTTATTAGCTAGAAAATTAGAAGAATTACATATCGATTTAGTTCAAACTGAAGGTTACATTTCTCAAGAAATGCTTAACATGGAATTAGAAGGTTCAAGATTATGGTTAAACAGAGCTGAATTGACTATTTCTAACACATTAGAATTATCAAGAAACATCGAATTACCTATCATGACAGCTTCTAACATCAACACTATCACTGCTCCATTCGCATTTGCAGCAGGTGCTAGCGTTATCGGTTGCGGTTCTTGCATCAACAGATTAGAATCTAAACTTTCTATGTTGGCTGTAATCAGCAACTTAATGGAAATCGCTAACAGAAACGGTATGATGATGTCAACTTTGAAAGATTCCAAAATGATTTCTTCTATCGAAATGACTTCTTTAGTTTAATTAACTAATTGAAAGTTGTAAAAAGGCGGATACGAAAGTATCCGCCTTTTATATTCTTTAATTTGCTTAATTTTGTTATAAATTTAAAGCTTTTAAAATCTTATCAGTTTCATTTTTTAAGTTATTGTCATTTTTAATGGATTTTTTTATGTTTTCTGCAGAATACGTTATCGTTTGATGACGTTTATTCAAGCTTAAGGCAATATTCTTGTAAGTTTTTCCGAGCTTTTCTCTTGCAATATAGCTGACAATTGCCCTTGCGTTTGAAATTTTTTGTACTCTTGAAGAGCTTTTTATATCTTCAACTGATATGTCATAAAATTTTGCAACTTCTTCAATAACTTTTTCAATATCAGGCTTTTTGTTGTTTTCTTCATATTTTAAAACTTTTTTTGCATATTCAAGTGTAATAGGTGTTTCTTCAAAATTAGAATAACCGTCAAGTGTTGTAAAGCCTCCTTCAAGCTCTCTCACATTATCTGTTTTATATTTTGCTATGTACTCAAATACTTCTTTCGGAATATTTTCTATGCCCTTTTCTTTAGCAAAATTTTCTAATATTTTAACTCTGGTTTCATATTCAGGAGGATAAATTTCAACAATAAGTCCTTGCTCAAAACGATTTCTTAATCTTTCAGGTATTTCAGGTAAATCTTTCGGTAATTTATCAGAGGTTAAGACAATTTGTTTATTCGCATTATAAAGCGCATCAAATGTATGAAACAATTCGTCAATACACTTTTTCTTGTTTTCAATAAATTGTATGTCATCTATTAACAAAATATCCACGTTTCTGTACTTGTTTCTGAATTTATTCATAGAAACGGTTGTGTTTTGGTTAGGCGTAAACCTTGTAGAGTTACAGTAATCAGTTACAAAATCATCTGTTTTTACACATCTGACTTTTAAGTTGCTGTTCATTGTAACATAGTGACCTATTGCTTGCATAAGGTGAGTTTTGCCCAATCCTGAGGCTCCCTGAATATACAGAGGGTTATATTTCCCTGTCGGATTTTTTGCAACTGCCTGTGCTGCAGCTTTTGCAATTTTGTTATTCGAATCTTCCACAAAATTATCAAATCGGTATCTTAAATTTATATTTAAAGATTTTACGTAGGATAAATTTTCAATAGCTTTTTTGTGTTCTTCTTCTTTTTCTTGTTCTTTTTGAATCTTTTTTTCTGTCTTTTGTCTTTCTTTTTTTATTGCTTCTGCAGCTTCTTGGTTAAATTCAAGGTTTACAACAATATCTCTGCCGAAATAGTTTTTAAAACATTCCAAAATGGTTTTGTATTGGGTTCTTTTTACGTATTCAACACCCATCGCTACTCCTGAAATAAGAGTAAAAGTGTCATCTTCAAAAGAAACAGCTTCAAGTGTAGATATCCATGGTCCGAATGTTGAGGACGGAATTTCTTTTTCCAGCTGTTCTTTTATTTCATCCCAAATCTTTTTTATTTCGACTGTGTTCATAAATCAATTCTATAACAAAAATAGTTTGTAAAAAATAATTCCCGCAGACATGCTTAAATTAAGAGATTCTACCTTGCTGCTATCCATTTCTATTGTAATTCTGTCTGTGGAAAATTTTATTAAATCTTCGCTTAGTCCGTCAGCTTCCGAACCAAACATAATTAAAGTTTTTTCGTGTACCTCAAAATCTTTCAGATATGTGCTGTCTGCTGATTTTGGCAAAGTCGCAATTCTTCTGAAATCTTTGAAATATTTTTCAAGAAAATCAAAATCTTTTGTCTGAAAAACGGGGGTTTTCCATAAATTTCCGACGGATGCTCTCACGCATTTCGGGTTGTATAAGTCTACTGTATTGCCGAATAAAATTATCGCATCCAGTGAAAATGCTGTTGCTGTTCTCAAAATCGTACCTAAGTTTCCCAAATCTTTTATGTTTTCAAAAAGGGCAATTCTTTTAGAGCTCAACAATATATCTTCGCTAAAATGCTTTTGAATACCGACAGCAACCGCATCAGGTGTTGTGTCGGTAGATGACATTTTGTCAAGTACGGCATCTGTTGTATAAACGACTTTTTCTTCTAAGAAATCGTAGTGATAAGCTTTTTCTTTTGTAACGAAGACATATTCAATTTCAATGTCGGATTTATATGCTTCTTCAATAGCTTTTAATCCTTCAAGAAGAAATTTTCCGCTCTCATCGCGGTATTTTTTTTGTTGTAATTTGGTAATTTCTTTTACCATATCATTATTTACGCTTGTTATTTCCATTATAGAACCTCAAATTTATCTAACCATTTTTTTTCGTTGTTATCCAACATTGACATATCAATAAGTTTTTTCTCGTAGCACATGTTTGTAAAAGAATTTATTGTTCCGTTTTTCATGTAGCAGGAGTTTTCCAATCTTACACCAAAATATCCTTCTTTGTAAAGTCCCGGTTCAATGGTAAAACACATATTGTCTTCCAATTCTGCAAACGCATCCGGTGACATACTACATAATCTTGGCGGACCTTCGTGTACACTTACGCCAATTCCATGTCCTAAACCATGATTGAAAACAAAGCCTTCAGGAGAATCTTTCAGAAAATGTCTTGCTAAGTAATCAATATCAAATCCGCAATCAAAATCTTTTATGTTAAAAGCGTGTAAAAATGCTTTTAAGACACTTGTGTAAATCGTTTTATGTAAATCTGAAGGTTTTCCTTTTACAAACACTCTTGTTGTATCTGTTGCAAGTCCGCCCTCGTAGTATCCGCCACAGTCTATTAAAACAAGTGAACCTTCTTTTAGAATTTCATCTTTTGATGATTTTGAGTAGTGTGCTTGTGAAGAATTTGCGTCTTTGGCAACTATTGATGTAAATGACTGGCATATCGCACCGTATTTCTTAAAGTTTTCTTCCAAAACATTTTTTATCTCAAATTCTGAAATGTTATCGCTTTCAAGAATATATTGTCTTGTTGCAAAAATTGCTTTATCTGTTTTTGCAAAAGCGTCTTTATAATGTTCAAGTTCTTCATCAGTTTTAATATATCTTTTTATTTTTATTTCTGATTTTTTTGCTTTATCTGATATTAAAGAATAATCTTTTATTGTCGTGTTTGATTCATTTACATAAAAAGTGTTAATATGCTTTAAATCTTTTATGTAATTTTCAAAATCACCAAGAGTTTCTTCTTTGAATAACTTGTTTGCGTTTTTTGTTATAACAGCTTTTCCTTCAACAGAACAGGAATTTTCTTTGTTAAAATTTCTGATGTTATAAATGTAAGATAAATCCTCTAAATTTGTTACTATAAGAGCTTCATCATCTTTTAATTCGCTATAAATTTCTTTTACTTTCTCATCTGTCGATTTACCTGTTAAGACTGTCGGAATTTCTGTTATAACTTGTTTATCAATTGAATTTGATTTTTCAATTGGATCTGTTTCAAATAACTTTATTGTTACGTTTTTATCTTTAAACTTTTCCAAAATAGTCTTGTATCTGTATTGAGAATTTTTCTTTGAACAAATACCTAAAGAACTGTTTGAACCAATGATTTCGTATAATTCATCAAGAAATTTACCTGATTCCAACTTTACAACAGTAACATCATTATGATTTACTTCCAAATCCGCTTGTATGTGGTATCTTCCGTCAACAAACAAATAAACATTATCCTTTGATACAACAGCGTCTCCTGTTGAACCTGTAAATCCTGTCAAAAAGTACCGAGAATTTTTTTTCAACTCATTATATTCCACTAAAAATTCATTAGTGGAATTTACAAGCAAATAGTCAATTTGTTCCTGTTCAAGGAACAATCGGGCTTTTTTGATGTATTCATTCATTATTTTATTCTTCGATATCTGTTACAAGAATTAAGTGCCAACCGAATTGAGTTTGTACAGGTTGTGATAATTTTCCGACAGGTAATGAAAAAGCTGCATCTTCAAAAGGCTTTACCATAACACCTTTTGGGAAAAATCCTAAATCTCCGCCATTTCTTCCTGAAGGACAAGTTGAATATTCTTTTGCTGCCTGAGCAAAATCTTTTCCGCCCTTTATTTCTTCATATAAATTTTTTGCTTCTTCTTCTGTTTTTACAAGAATGTGACTTGCTTTTACTTGTGTTGCCATAACTCCTCCTTATTTATTTTTATATTATACCAAAAAAACAATAGTAAGTTTTATTGTATTGACAAAGCCTGAACATCAAGTATATATTAAAATTTGATTTCAAATTTTAATATGATGTAAACTTTTGTTACAGTTTTGGGCATGGAACTAACAAAAAAAAAATTGTTGCGATATCATGCATGTACAACTATCCCCAAATCTCCTCCCAAGATTATGAAGTATATAAGCAGCAATGGCTGCTTTTTTTTTGCGATAAAGCGCCGTTTCGGAATGTCCAAAACGGCGCTTATATTAGTCTTTTTACAACTATTTGAAAATCATTTTCAGATAAATATCTGCAGGTTGATTTTTATAAACAGGTTTATTTTTCCAAAGACTTAAAGTCATGTCTGCAGGAATTTCTCTAAATGAAAAAGACAACTCAGGTTGGTACGGTGAAGCGTTGTTGCAGCCGCCTTCAACTCTGCAAGCGTTATCTAAATGAATATAATCGAGAAGTTTTTGAGGCTTTTCATTTACCATACTTTTGTCGATGCTGAAAGGCAGAAATCTTAAATTATTTGAATTACTTAAATATATCCAGTTGTATCCGAAATCTCTGGCATTCAAGCCTACAAGTAAAAATTCTATGAAACGTTTGTTTATTCTTGTTGTGAAACTTTTTGACGCTTTGTATTCTACGATAATAAGTTTGTGTGATTTATCGTAGGTTACGTTTTGCGGAATAAACAAAAGGGCTTTGTCGTTGCAAAAATTCTGCAAACTTTTGTTTTTTACGTAACTTTTACTCATATGTACGCCAATAAGTACGTTAGGATTATTTATAAATCTGCTTTCTTCTGAGTTGCCGTTTGCAATTTGATTTGTAGATATGTTTTTATCTGTGCAGGAAATGTAATCAATTCCCCACCAAGGCTTTTTATCAGCAATTTGTCCGAAAACTTCTTCGTTTGGTGCGTAATTATCATTGTTGAACAAAGATGTTTTTACATAATCTTTTCTTATATTTAAAATATCTTGCTTTGTTTTCCCAGTATAAGAAGATAGAGGATTTATTGCAAGTTTTTCCATTTTTAAAGTAGGTACTATTTTGCTGATTTGTTTGTTTTTATATATTGAATATTTTACTAATCCTGTATCTGCGATTACTAATACCATTACAAATATAGTTATTGGATTTTTTAAGAAATTTTTTAATCTTGTAAAAAATGTTGACCAATATTCTTTTTTATTACTGTTTTTAGGTGGCATAAGCGCTAAAATAAGCGGAATACAAACTGTTTCCAGCAACATTAGTACAGGTCTGAAATATATCAGCAGAATAAATATATCAAAAACTGCAGATAATAGAATTGCCAAAATTATAGAAATTATTAAGTTTCCCGTAATTTGCAGTAATCTTCTTTTATAATTAAATATCATTACTACCATTAAAGCTAATGACGCAAATAAGATAATAAAATGTAAAAATTTTATTGCAGGAATGTCCGTTAATTGATTAAATGTAATGTATAATCCTATATAATTTAGTATAAATCCAACCAAACGCAAAATTATATAGTTGATTATAAATGGTATTCCCGCAATTTCTCCTTTAGGAGTGAAAATGGATTTGATTTCTTTTAGCATGCCTTGTCCTTTCAATATGCTAAATTTTAACATAAAAAGCTGTTTAAAAAAATTGTTATTGTAATTTTTTTGTTTATGCTAATATAAGAATATAATATAAGTGTATAGTAAGGAGAAAAAATGAAAAAATACGAATTGTTAACAATCTTGAAACCAAATTTAGACAATGATGAAGCAGATAAAGCTATTGAAAAAATAGATTCTGATTTGACAGAATTAGGCGGTAAAGTTGAATCAAGAGATAAAATGGGCAGAAGAAAACTCGCTTATGATATAAAAAAATCAAGAGACGGTTTCTTTGTAAATACAGTAATTTCCATGCCAGAAGATAAAGTTGCTGATTTTAGACGTGCATTGAAATTAAATGATAATGTATTAAGAGTTATGTTCTTAGATGCTACGGAAAAGGCATCCGTATAAGGAAAAATAATATGACAGTTGCAAAAGCAGTAGTTACAGGTGTTGTATACAGAAATCCGGAAAAACGTTTCACTTCTAATAATGTTCCGGTGTCTGCTTTTGTGCTTAATATCGGAGAAAAAGAGGAACTATTGATTAGAGTTCTTGCCAAGAAAAATTCTCTTGATGAAGTTGTATCATCAATATCAAAAGGCTCAAGAGTTCTGGTTGAAGGCAGGCTTCAAACTAATAATGTAAAAAATGAAAATGGCGTTGAAAGAAAAATATACGAAATAGACGCAAATTCTATTGAGCTGATGGGTTCATCTTCAAGTACTTCATCAGATTTTTCAGACGATATTGTAAAATTCGCTGACACTGAAATTGGTGATGAACTTATAGGCGAAGACGAAATTCCGTTTTAAGATTAAAAAATAAGTTATATTTGCATAAGAAAGGAAAATTAAATGGCAAAACAAGACTTAACAGATAAAAAGAAAAAGAAAGCATGCAGCTTTTGTGCAGACCATGTTGAATCAATTGACTACAAAGATGCTGCAAAATTAAAAAGATACTTGACAGAAGCAGGTAAAATTATTCCTCGTCGTGTTACCGGTAATTGTGCAGAACACCAAAGAATGGTAGCAAAAGCTGTAAAAAGAGCAAGAGAAGCTGCTATCATTAACTACGTTTTTGATTAGTATAAGAAGACTGTATTATGGAAAAAATAACTATACGGTCAGACAGAAATACTGATTACACCTTTACATACAAAGGTGAAGACGTGGTTTTGGGCGCAGGTAAGATTATAAGTATTGCGGATGGTTTAAATGATGTCGTTTTACCAACATGTGCAATGAAAATAACTAACAATTTAATTATTATAAAAGAGGATGTTAAATAGTCCTCTTTTGTAGTTAAAGTATATAGGAAGTGAATATGGGAAAACAAAAGATTGCTGTTTTAGGCTGTGGATTATGGGGAAGAAATATTGTAAGAAACTTTTATAATTTGGAAGTTTTAGATACTGTCTGCGATTTGGATTTGGAAAATCTTCAAAAAATCAAAGAACAGTTTCCAAATATTAAAACAACTACAAATTTTGATGATATATTAAATAATCCTGAAATTACATCTGTTGCGGTTGTAACACCAAGTCATACGCACTTTAAAATGGTTAAAAAAGTTTTGGATGCAGGAAAGCACGTATATGTCGAAAAACCTATTTCAACATCTGCAAAAGAGGCTGAAGATTTAAAAACTCTTGCAGAAGAAAAAGGGCTTGTGCTAATGGTTGGTCATTTGTTGTTGTATCATCCTGCGGTTAATCGTTTAAAAATGCTTGTTGATGACGGTGTTTTAGGTGATATAGTTTATGCGCAAAGTGACAGACTAAATGTTAATTATTTTAAAAATGACAGAAGTGTTATGTGGGATTTGGCTCCGCATGACGTTTCAATGATGTCTTATGTTATCGGAAAAGAACCTAAACAAGTAATTTCTGCTGTCGGATGTTCTTCTGAAAAAAATGAAATAATGGATATAACACATTTATCTATTGAATTTGACGGTGGTGTAATAGGACAAATTACAGATAGCTGGATTACACCAATGAAACATGTAAGATTTTTGGTTAGAGGTACAAAAGCTACTGCAATTTTGGATGATACACTTCAAGAAAACAAATTGCAAGTGTTTGATAATAAGAAAGACGGTTCAATAACAGATATACATATTGATTATTTGGAAATAGAACCTTTGAAATTGGAATGTCAGCATTTTGTTGCTTGTTGTGATAAAGGCAAAAAAGCTCGTTCTGACGGAGATAACGGTTTTAGCGTTGTAAGAATACTTGAAGAAGCTGAAAAAATTATGTTAAGTGAAAATAAATTAAAAAGCTTAGATCAACGTAATTTTGCACTATCAAGAACAAAGCAATAATGTATT
>CAJOPF010000053.1 GCA_905236205.1 Candidatus Gastranaerophilales bacterium | reverse complement strand
TACAGAAAAAAGTATATTTGCCAAAATTTGAACCGTTCGAGGGGCTATTTGGGGTGTTTAATGACAGCTTGCCGGACGGTTGGGGAAGGTTGCTTGTAGACAGGTTATTATTGAAAAACAAAATCAATCCGAGTGAAATTGATAATTTAAACCGTCTTGCAGTTGTGCAAGAAAGCGGTATGGGGGCATTAACTTATAAGCCTGAACATAAATTTGAAACGCAAGAGCAAGAATCTGATTATGATAAACTTGCTCAAGAGTGTTCAAAAATATTAGAGTCACAAAATTCCGATAACTTAGATGAGCTTTTTAAACTTGGCGGTTCGTCAGGCGGAGCCAGACCAAAGATTCTAACAAAAATAAATGGTGAAGATTGGATAATAAAATTCCCGTCTTCGCAAGATCCGAAAAATATTGGAGAGCAGGAATACAAATACTCGCTTGTCGCAAAAGATTGCGGTATAAAAATGAGCGAAACAAAGTTGTTCCCGTCAAAAATTTGTTCGGGATATTTCGGTATAAAACGATTTGACAGAGAGAACGGCAAAAAAATACACATGGTATCGGTTAGCGGATTATTAGAAACAAGCCATCGTCTGCCAAATCTTGATTATAATATTTTAATGAAACTAACCTTAGAATTAACAAAAAATTATCAGGATATTGAGCAGCTATATAGGTTAATGTGCTTTAATGTTTTTGCACACAACAGAGATGACCATTCAAAGAATTTCTCGTTTTTATATGATGAGAATAAAAAAGAATGGCATCTTTCCCCTGCTTATGATTTGACTTACAGTTCATCATTCAATGGAGAGCACGCAACAACAATCAACGGGGAAGGCAAAAATCCGACATTAGACGATATTCTGGCTGTCGCAAAAAATATTGGCATAAAAGAAAAACAAGCGAAAGATATTGCACTTGATATAAAAAACAAGTGTTTGTCATTGTTTGATTAAAAATGGTCATAATTTAAGAACATAAATAGTTATTTTCTAGAAAACAACAATCCTAATTCAAATAACAAGTATGTGGGAGTAAAAAGTAAAATTTGGCTGATTATATCAGGCGGTGTTAACAGTGCAGCTGTAAGAAGTAAGGTTACAACAACGTAAGGGCGTTTTGAGCTTACTGTTTCATAAGACAATATTTTCCATTTTATAAGCATATTTGTAACAAGCGGAACCTGAAACATTAAGCCGAAAGTGAACGCAAGCCTTAATGCAAGATTTATTAAGTTTGAAACACCCCACATAGGACTAATTAGTTCGTTGCCAAAAGATATTCCAAAATTTATTATTAAAGGTAAAATTAAAAATATACAAAATATTACACCGCAAATAAATAATATACTTGAAGTTAATACCATTGTACCAACAAATTTTCGCTCATGTTCATAAAGTGCAGGCAGAACAAAATCCCATAATTTTTTTGCAATATATGGAAAAGCGACAATAACAGACAGTAAGAGTGCAAGTTTTATTTGCAATATAAATACTTCCATAGGAGCAAAGTAATTAAGTGAGATTTTGTTATTGTTTATCAAAGTCTTAATCAAAAAATTAAGAACTTTAGGACTTATCCAAAATGAAAAAGGAAAAATTATTACAATAGCAACAAAACACTTTATTAAAGTGTTTCTTAATGCTTCAATATGAAATATTATACTGTCATTTTGTTCTTCCGACACAAGTTTTATACCTGCGGTTCCTGTGTGTCATCTTTTAATTGATTTTCAACGGAATTGTCTTTAACTTCTTTTTCTAATTCTTCAGCTTCTTTTTTTATTGTTTCTTTTGCTTTTTTAAATTCATAAGAAGCTCTGCCAAATGCTTTTGCAAGTTCAGGTATTCTTTTTCCGCCAAATAACAATAAAACTACTATTAAAATTAGTACTATTTCTTGTATTCCTATTGACATTTTTACTCCTATCTTTTTTTATTTAATTCTGCCAAAATTGTTTAAGTTGTTTTCAAAAAATGTTCAATCTAATATTTTCGTAGAACGAATAGTTTTTGTTTTTATGTATTATAACATAAATTATATAATACTTTGTTTTTTAATCACAAATATGTTAATTGCTTGAATTGCGCAATTTGCAACACATTTTCCGCAGCCTATACATTTTGAATTATCAACAACTGCTTTGTTTCCCGCTTCCCATTTTATAGCACCTGTCGGGCAAACCCATGAACATTTTCCGCAGCCGACACAATTTTCTTTAATTGCTACCGCACCAATTTTTGTATGTTGTTTTTGCTCTAATGTTAAATTTTTAATAGCACCACTCGGGCATATTTCATTACATTTATTACATTCATATTCGCAATAGCCCTTTCCATTTTTATAATCTATATGAACAGCAGGAAAGTTGTTATCTGCTTTTACAAGAATTTTGTTTGGACAATGGTTTATACATAAGTTGCAATTAAAGCATTTGTTTGCCATTCGGTCATAATTAACGGCACCTGCAGGAAGTATTACGTCTTTAACTTTTTTTGCAAAATTTTTAGCTAAATTTAATCCTGCTGTGTATCCTGCGCCTAAAAAGGCAAATACGCCAATACACGTCAATAAATCTCTGCGTTTTGGACTAAATTTTATTGGTTTTATACCAAATTTAACTGCTTGCTTTTTACAACCATTCAAGCATTTTAAACATTTTAAACAAGTTTCGTTATTTATAATTTTTTCTTCATAGTTTATACAGCCTGAAGGACAATACTGAGCACACATTCCGCATGATTCACATTTTTCTTTGTCTATGTAGATTTTATTTAATGATAATTTAGAAATAAAACCTAATATTGTTCCAACAGGACATAAATTTGTACAGAAAAATCTATTTTTAAAAAAAATTAAAGTTAAAACAATTACTGTGGCAATTATACCGAATAAACTCAAACTAAAAGCTGAACTAAATATGGTAAAAGGTTCAATATACCTTATAAATATTGATGAACCGCCAATCAATACACCAAATGTCAAACTTGCTATTAAATATTTGAATACGTAATTTTTTTGCGATTGATTTTTTCTTTTACCTTTTATAAATGAGAAAAATTCTTGCAAAATTCCAAACGGACAGACAGTTGAGCAATAAAATCTGCCAAATAGCAGTGTCATAACTATTATTCCGACTAATAAACAAACCGAAATAAGAGAAAAATCAAAAACTGTTTTTTGCAAAAGTGCCACAAACTGGATATTCATAATTTTTACAGGATAAAATAATCCAAAAACTGCAAGTATAGAGAGTGTTCCGACAATTCCTGCAATAGTTAATCTTATTTTGTAAATATTAAATTTCATTTTTAAACTTTTCAAAAATATCATTATCTATAAGTAAAACAAATTTTTTTATAATATTTTTGTTATTTTGTTATATTTTATTGCAAATTTATTGATATATCAATACAATAATAATTTTACAAAAGAAAAATATAACAAGTAACAAAAAATTTGATATAATTGGTAAAGGTCTTAACGGACATATTAAAAATATTGAATAGAAATATAATTTAAGATAAAATATATAGAAAGGACAAATTATGAAAATAATTATTTCAATATTAGCAATAATAGCAGTTTTAACAGGCGGATATTTTATTTTTAAATTAAATAATTCAGGAGGAAATATGGCGGAAGCAAAAAATTCAAAAGTTCTTGTAGCTTATTTTTCGGCAACAGGAACAACAAGGAGTGTTGCGGAAAATTTGGCACAGGCAACAGATGCGGATATATACGAAATTAAACCTTTGAAACCTTATTCAAAAGCAGATTTAGATTGGACAAATAAAAATTCAAGAACTTCTGTTGAAATGTCTAATCACAGCTCCCGTCCGGAAATGGTAAAGGATGATTTTTCGGTTGAGCCTTATGATATAGTATATTTAGGTTTTCCAATTTGGTGGTATATAGCTCCTACAATTATAAATACATTTTTGGAAAAACACGATTTTTCAAATAAAACAATAGTATTATTTGCGACATCAGGCGGAAGCGGTTTTGGTAAAACTATTGATAACTTAAAACCAAGTGTTTCATCTTCAGCAAGAATAATACAAGGAGAAGTGCTAAATTCAAATCCATCGGTTGACAAATTAAGACAATGGGTTAAAAGTTTAAAATTATAAATTTAAAAATCTATTTTACCCATTCATCCAAAGTATGATTACTGGAAGGTTCCCAAGCTAAATTTGGAGTAAATGGTGCGCAGTATTTACAAAAAGGAACAGGAATTTTTTCGTTCCAAAATTCTTCAATTTCATCCATTGATTTTGTTTTGTAGATGTCAATATAGTCTTTTTCTGTTACAGGCAAATTTTTATTAAATTTTTTATTAAAGTGTCTTATATTGCTTATAACAAAACAAGGGTATAATTTTCCGTCTGTAAAATTTGCACAACTTGGTCCGTAAGGACATGAGCCTTTTTTCCATTGTTGTTCGCCTTTAAAATCCAGATTTAATTTATAAAAAGAATGTACTGTATGGCTTGGTATATTGTCTAAAGTTAATTCTTCGTCTCTGCCATCAGTAGCGACATAAACATGATATTTTTTGGCTTTTTTTAATACAGATTTCCAGTTTATATTTATCGGGTAAAGGCTTGGACATAAGTATATGTTGTTTTTATTCATTGATAGCCAGAATGATTTTTTTTGAGAATCCAAAAGCAATCCGTTTGTTAGTAAATCAATAGCTGATTTTGGAAAATATTTTCTTGTTATGTCAAACAATTTTTCAATATCAGGATGTAATAAAGGTTCTCCACCCAAAAGTTGGATATTGCTGATTTTAGACTCAGTAATTTTTGAAAGTTGTTGCATATCTTGTTCAAATTTTTCAACATTATAAAATTCTTTTTCGGCAATATTAGAAAAATGGCTACAATATTTGCAATTCAAATTACAATGTTCAACTAAATGAACATCTATATGCGGGATTTGAAAGCCATCAAACAGGTTATATATATCTTGCGGAAATCGTCTTGAACATGCTGTCAGCATTAACATTGAAAAGCAACAAGCACAACTTTTAATAAAATCCCTTCTGTTCATAGATTCATTATATTTACTTCTGTATTTGTTGTCAAATATACTTTGGAGGATTATATCTTATGAATATTGTCTTTTAATCCATTCCATAATGACGGAAACAAGATATTCTTGTTCAACTTGGGTTAGTTCTCTGTGTTGCGGAAATTTGTGCCATTTTTCAATACAACCGCGGCAGCAGGTGGCGGTTGCGTGTTGAGCAATAAACACAGGATGACCGCGCATTGGAGTTTGTTTACCGTCGTTCTTAGGCTCAGCAGGTGCGACTCTGTCCCGAATAAAATCGCAGGCATGAGAATAAATAGTATCAAGCCCTTTGTCCTTGATATATTCAAGTTCTTTTGCTCGGAGCTTAAATCTGCTCCTGAATTTTGATTTCGCTAATTGATCTAAAATTTCCATAAATATATTATATCACTTTTTATGTATTGATATTTTTATATTTTTAACAAGTTGAATAAGTTTTTGTAACCAACTTACAGAATTACGTTCAGAATTTTGATTAGTAATCTCTGCTTTGGTTTCCAAGATAACATCCTGTTTATTATCTTCAAATATGGTTATGACTTTATGAGTATTTTTATCATAAGGAATTATGTACCATTTATCTTGAAATTTATAACGATACCTAGTAACTCTGTTTGATTGTCTGTTTAATAAATAAAAGTTTTCATCATATTTTTGTTCTTTTATTCGTCTTTGAATTGATTTTCTGTCTATTTGCTTACCCAATCTCTCATCACATCTTTTTTTGAAGTGATAAGTTTGATTTTTTGCTTTAGATGCACGATGTTTTTTCATTCTTTATTTACCTGTAATATTGATTTTATTTTTTATAATTCATATCTTTCGTTAAATTTATCGCTTATAAGTTTGCAAAGTTCACCTAAATAATCAAGGTGGACTTGGTATTTAACATCAGGAGAAGGATGTATACAAACATTTTCCGTTAATTCTTTTATATGTTTTTCAAAGTACCTAACGTCTCGAATTAGTCTATCACGTTCTTTTACTAATTCTTCATAAGATTTATCTTTTTGTTTTTCAATATAATTTTGTGGTGATATCATTGTCATAATCTTTTACCTCCATTTTATATTATTATAAAAAAGGAGTGTGTCAGAAACGGACACATTTATATTACCCATAAAAATATATCAAAATAAAACTTAGATATAGTTGTTCAAGTTAAAAAACTTCTAATAAAATTGCGGAAAGTTTAGCGAAAAAACATTCTTTTTATTTATTTTCATATTTTTTTATAACTTCAAGCATTTTATCAGAAGAAAAATCTAAGTTTGAACTTACGTGGTGTACCGCATAGTATGTCGGATCAAAAGCTAAATTTCTTGATAATTTTCCCAATAAAGATGAAATAAATCCGATAAATTTGCCTGTCCACATTGGCAGAGTTATACTTTTAAAAGATTTTTCAGGAAAATATTTTTTTGCTAATTTTCTATAATACTCATCTATGGTTGTTTTTTCAGGGTCAATTATGGTAATTGCCTGACTATCATAATCATCAAACTCACTTACTGCAACAATAGTTTTTGCAACGTTTTTAACATTAGCCAAAGGCCATCTGTTTGAACCTTTCCATTTTCCAAAGTGAATTATAAAAGGTGATGTTTTCAAAAAATCAATAAATCTGTTTTCCAATGTTTTGTCACCCTCACCCCAAACGGCAGCAGGTCTTATTATTACATAATGCTGACAATTTTCTCTCAACCAATTTTCAGATAAAATTTTATAATGCGGATAAGGATTTTTAGGATATTCGCATAAAGGTGTTTTTTCGTCGGCATTTTCAAAATCTTTTATTCCGTAAACATCACTTGATGAAACATAGACAATTTTATTTTTAGGAATTTTTGAAAGATATTTAATCGGTTCAAAATTGATTTTACGAAATATTTTGTCTGAACCGATATCAGATGCTAAGCCTGCAATATGTGCTACAACGTCGACTTCAAGGTTTAAACCCGTAACAAAACTTTCACTTGTAACATCACCCTGAATGATTTCAACATTAGTCATATTTTTAAGTTCATCAGGTATATTTTTATGCACAAGCGCAAACACATGCCAGCCTGCACTAACGTATTCTTTTACGGTATTTAAGCCGATAAATCCGCCCGCACCCGTAACAAGTACATGCTTTTCCATTATTTTATCAATCCGTATTCTTTACCCAATTCGGATATTATTTCAACAGCTTTATCTATTTGCTCAAAAGTTAAATCTTTCATTGTGCAAAGTCTCAAACGACATTCTTTTCTTCTTACTGCAGGATAAGTTACGATATTTACGTAAACACCTCTTTTTCTGAGTTTTTCATACATTTCAAATAATATCGGTTCGCTGTAAACCATTACAGGCACAACAGCCGATTGAGAATGTCCTATATCAAAGCCTTTTTCCAATAATTTTTCTTTTAAATAATTTGTATTCTTCCAAAGTTGTTCACGACCTGCATTGTCTGTTTCAAGAAGTTTAAATACTTCGTTTAAGCCGCCTGCAACTGACGCAGGTAAAGCTGTTGAGAAAAAGTAACTTCTTGCATATAATCTCAAATATTGAACAACTTCCCTTGTAGATGCGCAATATCCGCCAAGTCCGCCAGGACCTTTTGATAACATACTTACGTGTAAATCTATTTTATCCATTACGTTGTAATGTTCTGCGGTTCCGCGTCCTGTTGGTCCTACAATACCAAGTCCATGTGCATCATCAACCATTACACGACAATGATATTTTTCTGCAAGTTCTGTTATCTTATCAAGATATGCCATATCTCCGTCCATAGAGAAAACACCGTCAGTAATAATCAATCTGCCTGTTTTTTCTTTAGGTAATCTTGATAAAACTCTTTCTAAGCCTTTCATATCTCTGTGAGGGAAGACTTTAACTTCTGCACCTGACAGTACACAACCGTCAAATATTGAAGCGTGGTTTGCAGCGTCATTTATAATAACATCATTTTTACCGCATAGAGCTGAAACAATACCTATATTTGCACCGTAACCGCTTGGAAATACTATTGCATCTTCTGTTCCATGAAATTTAGCAATTCTTGCTTCAAGTTCTTTATGTATTTCGGTAATTCCCGCATAATTAGAAACGGCTCCCATTCCGTACCCGAATTGTTCAAGAGCTTTTCTTGCACCTTCCATAACTTGAGGATGTGTAGACAAGTTCAAATAAGAATTTGAACCCAGCATTATAACATCATGTATTGAACCGTCTTTTTCTTTTATTTTTGAATCAGGTTGAACTTTGTTCATGGTAACCATACCAAGAGCTTCATTACCTGTTAATACTCCACTTGATAAAACGTCATCTAATCTTTTTGTTTTGTCAAACAAGTCTTCATTTTCGAGAGTATCAATAAAATTCTCGAATTTTATGTTCATTGTTTCTTTTTCTAATACAACCATTCTTAATCTCACTCTTTATAATTAAATATTTATATAGAGAATAAATAAAAAAAACCTATATGTCAATATTTATAACAAAAAGTAATCTTTTTGATTAAATTTTGATGGTTATATGTATGTTTTCGTTAGAGCAGGATATTTATTCTTTATTAACCGCCAAAGGGCAATCTTTTTCTCCGATATAAAACACAACTAATTCAACAGGTACATCTCCGGTATTTTTTCCGTAATGGTATTTGCCTGTAACTTCGGGCAGGCAATCACCTTCTTGTACGGTTATTTGTTCGTTATTATCGGTTGTGACGGTTAAAATACCTTTTTTGACGTATGCAATATTTATCATATCGTGTTTATGCATTGGCAAAGATTCACCAACGTTTATTGTTATTTTTAGTACAGTTACTTCAGGATTTTTTATATTTACGCTTGTAAAATTTTCTTTATCCCAAGTTGATGTTGTTTTTAATAAGATTTCTTTCTCTGACATATTTTTATCTCCATAATTATAAATCTGTTATATCTGCGATATCTGTTATTGTTTGTTTCAAATCATTGATAAATTCTTCTCTGTATAAAAATCCCATATGCGCACCGTTATCAAGTATTGTCAAATTATCTTTTGCCAAATTTTTTAATTGTTTTAATTGGGATGTCGTTATAAAATAGTCATTTTTTGTATGATATATTTTATAATTATTTGCTTTTTTTAGATAACCAGATATTGAAGTTAATTCGAATTTATAATTTTTAAAATTTGGTTCAGGAGCAAGGTACTCGTTAATGTAGTCTATATATCCCATTTTATTTATTGTTTCGTAGATATTACTTTTTTTGTTTATTGGAGCTTTTTCTATTGTAAAAATTATATCTGAAAGCTTTGAATGCATTATAAAGGTTGTAAATATCTTTGCTTCTTCTTCGTTAAAAGGCATGTGATTTACAGCAAAGTCAATATCTTTTTTTGATTGATATAATTTCACAATTTTAGCAGAAGCATAAGCGGCTTTTTGTTTTAAATCTTCAGTATTTTCTTCGGTCAGTTGTTTTGCATAATTATCCAGCTGGGTTACTGCATAAACCAGATTTATTGGAGGACATATTGCAATAAATTTGGTATTTCCCAAAGTATTATTTTTGGATTCTTGTTCTGCTAAAAATAATACGTCTAATGCCGCTAAGGATGTACCCAAAATAACTTTATTTTCAAATTTATATTTTTTACCATGTTTCTTTTTTACGTTTTCAATAATTTTACTTGTTGTTAATCTCATCATTTGAGCATCTTTTTGCGGTATTCCCGGTCTGTAATCTTCAGGCATACTTTTTACAAATTCCCATTGAAAAGGATTACCAATAATAATTACCGAATATCCTGCGTCATAGAATAATTTTGCAAACATTACGGGGTGATTGGCTCTTACTCCGTCACCTGTTGATGGATATATAATTGCTAAAGGGGATTTCTTATTTCTTTGTAAAATATATCTGTAATCGTAATTTTCACGCCCTTCAAAAATATTTACTGAGGAAGTTTTTATTCTGTTTGCAAAAGAACGGTTCCAAGGTGATAAATCATTCCACATTGATTTGTTTACATCAGGAATTTCAAACAATGATGTACGCATTGAATCAACAACAGGTGATTGCGGGTAATAATCTTTTAAATGGATATAAGTATTTTTTTTACTATTTTTGTTACTAATTTCAACAAAATCGTCTAATTCGATATTGTCTTCATTTTGAACAATTTGTGCTGATACCGTTAATTTAGCTTTTGTTTTTTTATTTTTCGTATTTGCATTTTTGTCGAAAGATTTCATTTCATCTATTACGTTAACTCTGTCGTAATTATTTTTTTTAATATATCCGTCAATACCAAAAGCTACTTTTGTAACGACGTATCCATCGGCAAAATTTGATTCAATAAGTTGAATAATAGACTGTATGTAAGAAGTTTTGTTTATTGTAAGGCCTGCTTTAACAAGTGCTACAACGGGCGAGCCTATATATGTAGTTGGGTTAAATGCTACATCCAATAAACGTCCGAAAAGTCCTCTTACCGTCGTAAAATTGATTACAGGTGCAACAAAGTATGTTCCTGATTTTACATTTCGTCTTGATAAGGCTTTATCCATATTATCTGTGCATGGTTGAAGTTTTAACCAGCGTTTTGCAGGGTCATACATGCCTGCAACACCTATGGTTGTATTAACTAAAAAACGTTTTGTTTCATTTCCCGCATTTTTAAAATCTTTTTGAACCAAACTGCTTATAAGTCTTATGGGGTATTCTATATTTTCTGAAACTCCTAAAAATCTGTCCATTCCGTATTGTGGAATAATTGTTGCCCAAACTATATGAATAGGTTTGATTAGTAATTTATTCAAACCGTAATTAAAATCAAACATTTTTCTGTTAAAATTTTCATGTTTGTCAGGTCCGAGAAATAATTTCGAATAATCAGGATATTCAACTTCTGCAGCAGCATACAAGTTTGTATTTAAGAACAAAAAATTCAGAAGTATTATAAATGTTATTATTCTGCGTTTCATTATACATATACGTTATGATAATATTATACATTATTTTTACCATGAACCGAATGTATTTGTCATCATGCCCGACAGGTGAATATTTATGATAATATAAGTATTATGAATTCATCTTTTTTAGAACGTAATGATATTAAAATCAGAACTGCAGAACCTGATGATGCGGATAAAATTTTAAATATATATTCATATTATGTTTTAAATACGGCAATATCTTTTGAATATGAAGTTCCCATGGTTGAAGAATTTAGGGAAAGAATAAAAAAGACATTAGAAAAATATCCGTATTTTGTTGCAATATTTGATGATAAAATTATCGGTTTTGCTTATGCGGGGGCTTTTGTAGGTCGTGAAGCATATAAATATTCCGCAGAATTAACTGTTTATGTCGATAAAGATTACAAAAAGCAGGGAATAGGAAAACTTTTATACCAAAAACTTGAAGAAGATTTAAAACAAAAAAATATAAGAAATCTTTATGCCTGTGTAGGAACACCTGTTAAAGAATCTGATGAATATTTAGATTTTAACAGTGTTGAATTTCATAAACATTTAGGGTTCAGACAAGTCGGTGAATTTCGCAAATGCGGTTATAAATTTGACCGTTGGTATAATATGGTATGGCTTGAAAAAATTATAGGAGGCAGGACTGAGAATGTTTAGAGATTAAATATTATGATTTGATAAATTATTTTCATATTCTTCAACCAGCTTTTTTTGTTCGTTTTTAATTGATTGTATGAAATCCAAATCATTATTAACAATTTTCTGTGCAATAGGTGCAGCTTCGGATGCGCTTGCTGTATGAACAACTATTCCATGATATTTTGGCGCAATTTTTAATGCGGTATGGAGTTTGCTTGTTGTCGCTCCGCCTATAAGTAGTCCCGGAAGATTTATCCCCTCTTTTTCCATTTGTTCCGCTACAAAAATCATTTCGTCCAAAGATGGGGTAATCAAACCTGAAAGTCCTATTAAATCCGCATTATAATCTCTTGCTGCCTCAAGAATATCCTTACAGCTTACCATTACACCCAAGTCAATAACTTCAAAATTATTGCAGGTAAGTATTAACGATAAAATGTTTTTTCCGATATCGTGAACATCACCTTTAACCGTTGCCAATACGATTTTACCTATATGTTTTTGTTCCGTATTTTGCGGTAAGTGTTTTTTTATAATATCTACGGCATGTTTCATAACACGTGCGCTTTTTACGACTTGCGGTAAAAACATTTTGCCTTCCCCGAATAAAACGCCTATCTTATCCATACCGTTCATAAGGGGTTTTTCAATTAGTTCTATCGGAGAATATTTATTTAAACTCTCAACAATATCTTCTTCCAAAAAGTCGGTATTACCTTTAATTAAGGCATATTGCAGTCGTTCTTCAACGCTTGTATTTCTCCACTCATTATTGTTTGATTTTTCAGACGTTTTAGCTTCCAAGTCGTTATTTTGAGCGTATTCTAAAAGTTTTTCACCTGCATCTTCGGATTTGTTCAGTATAACGTTTTCACATAAAGTTTTCAAAGGTTCTTCAATTTCGTCATAAATCTCTATCATGCCTGCGTTAACAATACCCATAGTCATACCCGCATTTATTGCGTGGTATAAAAATACGCTGTGCAAAGCCTTTCTTACGCGGTTTAAGCCTCTGAAAGAAAATGATAAATTGCTTATTCCGCCTGAAATATGTACTCTTGGATATTTTGTTTTAATAATTTTAGTTGCTTCAATAAAAGAAATTGCATTTATATTATGCTCTTTCATTCCTGTTGCAATAGGAAAAACATTCAAGTCAAATATGATATTTTCATCAGGAATTCCTACTTTTTCCGTCAAAATTTTGTAGGCACGTTCCGATATTTCAACCCTTCTTTCAGTTGTTGCGGCTTGTCCTGTTTCATCAAACGCCATAACAACCATCGCTGCGCCAAGATTATTTATTTCAATTGCGTGTTCAATAAATTTTTCTTCGCCTTCTTTTAAACTTATGGAATTAACTATGGCTTTACCCTGAATACATTTTAAACCTGCCGTTATAACATCAAATTTAGACGAATCAACCATAAAAGGAACTTTTGAAACATCAGGTTCCGTTGCGGCGTAATTGAGAAAATCAACCATCATTTTTTTAGAATCAATAAGTCCTTTATCCATATTGATATCTATGATATTTGCACCATTTTCAACCTGATGTCTTGCAATATCAATAGCTTCTTCAATTTTGTTTTCTTCAATTAGTTTTGCAAATTTAAGTGAGCCAGTAACATTTGTTCTTTCTCCAACCATAATGAAATTATTGTTGCCGTTTTCAAAAACAAACGGTTCAAGTCCTGAAAAAGTGCTTTTTGGCTTAATTTCAGGCGGTATTCTCGGAGGAATATCTTTTAGCGAATCCGCTATTGCTTTAATATGTTCGGGAGTTGTTCCGCAGCAGCCGCCGCAAATGTTAACACAACCTTTTTTTGCTAAATCCAGATATCCTTTTGCCATAAGTTCAGGAGTATCGGTATAATTTCCAAATGCGTCAGGAAGACCTGCATTGGCATATAAGCTTACATAACAAGGAACTAAATCGGAAAGTTCAATAATGTAAGGTTTCATATCATTTATACCTAAAGCACAATTTATTCCTACGCAAAGAGGTTTAGCATATTCTATGCTGTAATAAAACGCCTCTAATTCTTGTCCTGAAAGTGTTCTTCCCGACCTGTCCGTTAATGTAACCGATAACATAATAGGAATATCTTTTTTGTATTTTTCCAATACTTGTTTTACCGCATAAATAGCAGCTTTGGCATTTAATGTATCAAAAATTGTTTCAATTAAAAATCCGTCAACATTTTCTTCCGTAAGTATTTCGACTTGTTCTGTATATGCTTGTACCAAATCATCAAAAGTAATATTTCTGTAAGAAGGATTTTCAACATCCGGAGAAATTGATGCGGTTTTTCCCGTAGGACCTATTGAACCGACAACAAATCTCGGTTTATCTTCGGTTGAGAACTCTTTTGCAGCTTCTTTTGCGATGCGAACAGAGGCTCTGTTAAGTTCTTTTATAATATTTTCAAGTTTATATTCGCTTTGTGAAATTCTATTAGAGCTGAAAGTATTTGCTTCAATTATATCTGCGCCTGCTTCCAAGAATTTACAATGAATACTTTTTATAACATCAGGACGTGTAAGTGATAGTACGTCATTGTTTCCTTTAAGTTCAACTTCGTGGTTTTTTAAAATATCATTTCTAAAGTCTTTTTCTTCCAAGTGAAACTTTTGGATATTAGTACCCATAGCTCCGTCAAGGATCAATATTTTTTCTTTAATTATATTTTGTAGTGTAGTTCTTTTTGCCATGAATTGATAATAACATATATAATTTTATTTGTTAATCATAATCAAAAGATTAATAATACTTTTTGTAAGAAAATTGGTTTCAGACAAAATTATTTTTTAGTTAAAGCAATAGTAATGTTATAAATATCTTTAATTCTGTTTGGATTGTCTTTTAACATTAAATTTATTTTTTGTATTAATTTTTCGTTATTACTGTTATCTTCGTTAAAATCAAATAAGTCTTTCATATTAACTTTTAAAGCATCAGCAATTTTGACAATAATACTGAACGAAGGATTAGTTCTCGCAAGTTCGAGCTTAGAAATATGATTGGTAGAGTAATCAATTAATTCTGCAAGTTGTTCTTGAGTAAGTTTTCTCTTCGTTCTTAATTCCGCAATTCGTTTTCCAAATTTGTATAACCTGTCATTCATTTCATTCTCCTATAATCATACTAGTTAGAATGTAAAGATTTATAAACTGAATACTATGAGTACTTATCATCCATGATATAATCATGCCATAATTAGTTTTTAAAAATTTATAGGAGTATTGTGATTAATAATATATGAAAATTAGCAATATAAAACATTTGCATAATTCAAAGAATAACGACTTGCAAGAATTAAATGACATTATAGAAAAATGTTCTAAAAAAGCAATATTTATGCTAAAAGGCACTAACGGAAATTTTGAACCGGTTATTTTTCCTGAAAGATGTGCAAATTGCGATTTATGTATGGAAATCTGTCCTCATTTTAATTTTGTTGCTGAAAGTATAGCAAATAAGGAATAAAAATTTATGCCAAAAGTATCAGTTATAGTACCTGTATATAATGTAGAAACTTACTTAAAGAAAAGTATGGATTGTCTTTTAAATCAAACATTATATGATTTGGAATTTATTTGTATAGACGACTGTTCCTGCGATAATTCTTTAGATATTTTGAGAGAATATGAGACTAAAGATTCTCGTTTCAAAATAATATCCTGTTCTGAAAATCAAGGCGCAGCAGTAGCAAGGAACAAAGGTTTGGAAATTGCACAAGGAGAATATTTAAGTTTTATTGATCCCGACGATTCTATAGATTTGAATTATTACGAAGAATTATATAAAAAAGCCAAAGAAAACGATTACGATATCGTAAAATGTAAAAGAGAGATAATTAGAAAAGATAAAATTGTTAGTAGTAATGAATTAAACAATGATATTAAAAAAAGTCGTTTTAATTTTGCATTTGAATGGACAACTGCTATTTATAAAAAAGAAATTATTGATAGAAATAACATAAAATTTCATGATATTGTTGTAGGGGAAGATATCCTTTTTCTTAACGAATTTTTGCTTGCTTCAAAAACTTTAGCTGTTATTGATAGTGTATGTTACTATTATCATAAACGAAATGAAAGTTTATTAGATTATTCAATTTGTTTTGCTGATAAAATTTCATCATTCGTATATTCTATAAAAACTCAAATCAAAAATATAAATAATTATTTTATTTTTGAACAAGATATTTCTTTGTATAACAAACTTATTTTACGAAAAATAAAAAATTTAATTGATAAATATTATTTTTCTAAAGACAAAAATCTTAGGTTAATATTGGCTGAAAATATTATAGATGTTTTCTATATGCATAAGGATACTGAATATTTTAAAATTCATTTTAGTCTTAAACGTATACTTAAACATATTGTTAATAAAGACATTAAAAACTTATATAAAACTTTGAATAGATATAAAAGTTATTCGGATTTAGTTTTAGGAAATACTTTTTTGCAAAATATTTTTTCTGTGAAGAATATCAAAAAAGGTAAAAGAAAAAGAAAAGTTATAACGATTTTAGGAATAAAAATTAAAATAAAAAAACAAGGAAATATAAAAATAGAATTGGAAAAAACCTTTTTACAAAATATTTTTTCAGTGAAAAATATCAAAAAAGGTAAAAGAAAAACGAAAGTTATAACAATTTTAGGAATAAAAATTAAAATAAAGAAACAAAAAAATATTAATATGGAAACACGAAAACTATATTACTACAGATATAACAATAACTTTGGCGATATACTCAATATCGATTTATTGAAATTTTTTAATCAAAACATTAAATGGACAAATAAATATAAATGTGATGTTATTGCTATAGGTTCCCTTTTGGGCTCATTAATTACGGATAATTTAACTTTTAAAGATAAAAAAAATTTGTTTTTTTCTAAACCTCTTATAATATATGGAAGTGGTTTTGTTCGTGAAGAAACGGAGAAAGAATATCTTCTTAGAAAGGTTGAAGTAAAAGCAGTAAGAGGTTTTCTTTCCCTTGAGAGACTAAAAAAAATGAAATATGCTCAAATAGACAAAAATGTAGCAATAGGAGATCCCGGACTTTTGGTTTCAAAAATTTTTGATGTAACAAATATGGAAAAAAAATATGATTTAGGTATAATTCCGCATTATATTGATAAAAACAGTCCATTTTTAAAAAACATAACTGTAAAAAATTCCATTATCTTAAATATTAATCAAGAACCAATAGAACTTCTCACACAAATTGCTCAATGTAAAAATATTATAAGTTCGGCAATGCATGGTCTAATTGCTGCAGATTCACTTGGAATACCTAATGTTCGTATGATTTTGAGTGATAAAATTATCGGTGGAGATTACAAATTTAATGATTATTATTCTGCTTTTGGATTAAAGAATCATGAAAAAATAAATCTAATGGAAAATAAGTTTACAGATGAAGATTTAGTTAAAATAAAAGAAAATTATAAAATAAAAAAAGAAACAGTTGAAGAAATTCAACAAAAGTTAATTAATGTATTTCCTTATAAACAAAAAGAAAAAACTTATAAAATACAAAAATTAGAAGAAATACCACAGACTGACCGAAAAACAAAGGGAAATATGAAAATTATCGCTGTAGATGGTTTTTGTTGGTCGGGTTCAGGAGCATTAGTTGATTTATTGTCGGAATTTGAAAATGTCAAATTATACTCAAATCAAAATATTTTTTCAGGAAATTATACAGATGTTTCAAAAACTAAAGGTAATGAATTTAAGTTTTTTATAAATAAACATTCTATTTTTAATTTAAGGGATGTATTTGACAAAACAAATATGGAAAAGGATATAGCTATAAAACAATTTATTTCATATTTTTATGAAAAAGCATTATCAGGCGAATCAATAGATGCCTTTGGAGGAAATTTTATTAAAATAAATATTGATTTTTTAGAAAATATTCTTGATTTGGATGAGTATACCAAAAATTACATGAAAAATAAAGAATATCCTTATACGTTATTTGGTAAATCTGTTGAAGAATATAAAAATTGTTCTTTCTTATACGACAAATGTAAAGCACCATATATATTTTATAAATTTAAAGATATCAGTATAAATGAATTTGATTTTTATATTTCGAATTATATATATGATTTTTTTAACAACATACAAAGTAGTAATATTTTAGTATTTGACCAAATGTTTTCTTATAGTTTAAAGCTTGATAAAATGAATTATTATATACATAAAAATCCGATTAAAGAAATTTGTGTATATCGTGATCCAAGAGACCAATATGTAGCTTGGTATAAAGAATCTCCTAATGCAGATATATTAAAATCTCCGCAAAGTTTCATAAATTTTTATAAAAAATTTGTTATACCTAAAATTAAATTAAGTTCAGAGAATAGATTATGCATAAAATTTGAGGATTTAATTTTTAATTATGACAAAACCGTCAAGAAAATTTGTGATTTTATAAATATTGAGACAATTGAGCATATAGATAAAAAACAAATTTTTATACCTGAAATTTCAGAAAAAAATATTGGAATACATGAAGATTTTCATGACCAAACAATTATCGAAGAAATTAAAAGAAAACTTTATGATTATTGTTATGATGTTTCATTCAAATAACAATTTTGAGCTTTTTTAAATACTACTGATAAAAGCAAAACACCAAAGACATTGTCTTTGGTGTTTTGTTATGAATTAAGGAGTGTGATGATTCAAATTAAGCGAAGATTTTGAAAGAATTTTCGATATCTTTTTTAATTAAGTTTGTGATGTTATCCATTTCAGTAGAAACTGCGTTTTGTTCAGTATCTAATTGTTTTAATCTTAATTCTAATTTTTTATCTTGAGCTTGGATAACTGAAGTTTGAGCGTTGATTTCTTCCATTTCTTGTTGGTATAAGTAAGTTTGGTAAGTGTATTCATTGTAAGCTTCTTCATAAGCTACGTTATCTTTAACTGTTGATGCTGTTATAGCAACGTCTTCACCTAAATTTTCTGCTGTTATAGCAACGATTCTGTTGTTAGCATCTCTTCTGATTTGAGCATCTGAAACTGAATCTTGTTTGTATTCTTGAATACTGCCTGCTCTGTAACCATAAGCAGCTTTTGGTTCTGAAGTAGTAGGTAAATCAGCTTTTTTATAATATTCATAAGAAGGAGCACCTTCAGTGCCAACATTTAAAATGTAAACATTTTTGTAACCAGTTTCATCTTGAGAAAAACCTAAAGCTTTTGCTATAGAATTTTTAACATCATCTTTAAAAGCTTCACCAGTTGCATCATTTAAACAAATTAATTCATTAGATTTGTATGAATATTTGCCAGCATCTAAAGATATTTGTTTAGGATTGCTGTTTTTGTTCATATTGTAGTTATTTGTTGTTGTTCTTGTAAAAATGATACTAGCTGATGAATCAGAACCAGTAACTTGATTGATAGTGCAAAGTTCGTTATCTTTTGAAAATGTATAAACAACAGTTGAGAAGCTAGTTTCAGAAGGAGGAACAGGAACTGTTAAAGTTAACATTTGGCTGTAGTAGTTAGCAGATTGGTTAGCTAACATAGTTCTTTGTTGGTTGATTTGTTGACCTTCAAATTCTAAGTTTGTTTTTCTAGCTGTTAAATTTAAAAATCTTGCTTGTGATGCTGCTAAACCCATATCGACACACTTTCCTTTTTTTCATTCCCTAAAATTTTGTTTATTATTTTATTTCCCTTACAGAATTTATATCGGCTCAAATTCATGTATTCTTTAGGTTTTTGGTGTCTTTTGTTACATAACTTTACAATAAAATTTTTCAATAAAAATCAAAGGCGCAAAGCCTTATTATAAAAGGTTTTTACATGAATAAAAACGGGTTATGCAAAAATAAGATTTTTAAAACTTTTTTTGAAATTAAAAATTTCTTCCATAATTTCCAGAAAATCGCAATATGAAGTACAATGCAGAACTTTTGAAATTTCTACATTTTTCAAATATTTAATTTTGTAAAATTTTTCATTCGATTCGATTATCGAAATCATTTTACATTCTTCAAAAATTTGAAGCAAAATTTCAAAACATTCCGTTGTTATACCCAAAAAGGATGCGGCTTTTTCCAAATAAAAACAGCCTTCCTGATTATTGCAAACAAATTTTATCATTCCTGAAATTGTTTTTAAAAATTCCTGTTCATTAAATTTTCCGTAATCACAATGCATATAATGAATATGAAGCGGAGAAACTTTTTTTATAATTTCATCAAAAATTTCTTGTTTCGGAGGGTAATCAAAAAACATTATGCTGTCGGCTTTTTTAATCGTATTACGGTTTAAAATTCTTTCCGTAATTGAGGTATAAGGTTTTAGTTTTTCTTTAATATTTTTATCTTCACAGAAGACAACGATATCCATTTTTGACGTTCTTATGTAATCTTCAACCTGCGGCAAAATATCAGTTTTGTTTGTGTGGTCAAAAATTTTTGTTTTCAAAATATTTTTACGGTTTTCTTCTTTTAAATTTTCGCTGTGAATATCTTTTACTATAAGCTGTAAAGATGTATTATCCATAAACATATTTATTTGAGGAGAAAAAGCAATATCAAGTTTATCTCCTGAAATTAGCGGGATATCTCCGCGAGACCACCAAATACAGGTATAAACAGTATCGTTATTTTGTACTTTTAATTTTAAGTGATTTTTATTATCACCCATTAAAGATTTTTCTTTTAATGTAAAATTTTCGATTGCAAAGACAGGGGATGGATTTGATGCTCCAAAAGGTTCCAGTTTTGAAATTTCGTCAACTATCGTTATGTCTAAATCTTTTTCCTGTAAAACTAAATCAATATCCAAAACAGGTCTTAAATCCATGCCTTCAGACATTTCTTTTATTGTTTCATTGAGTGCCTGTTTTACTTGTTCAAGAGATGTTTTTTCTTCCGAAAAAGAAAAACCTGCCGCTAATTCGTGTCCGCCGTAGCCGTCAAAAAGTTCCGAATTTATATCTAAAACGTTAAATAAATGAATACCTTTAATACTTCTTGCAGAACAGCGATATTGTTTGCTTTCTTCGTGATATGAAATTATAAACGCAGGCTTATAGTATTTTTCAACAAATTTTGAAGCTACAATACCTATTATACCGATATTCCAATTTTTATTAAATAAAACAATTGCACTATCATCTGTATTATTCTTTAAATACATTTCTTCCGCTTCTAAAAAAGTATTTTCGCACAAATTTTGTCTTATTTTGTTCAATTCATTCAAATTTTGCACAGCCATTTGAATTTCCGTATCATTTTCCGATAACAGTAATTTTAAAGCTATATCAACATTATCCAGTCTGCCTGTTGCATTTATTCTCGGAGCAACACCGAAGGCTATATTTTCGGAAGTTATTCCGTTTTCAATGTTATATCCGCAGCTTTCAATCAGTTTTGTCAGTCCTTTATTTTGTCCTTTTGAGATTAGTTCAAGACCTTTCAGAACAAAATATCTGTTTTCTCCGATAAGCGGTACAATATCCGCAATAGTTCCTACCGCAGTAAACGGTAATATTTCATACAAAAATTCCGTTTTTTTATAAGACATTAAAACAGCTTGTGCCAGTTTTAGAGCAACTCCGCAACCAGCCAATGCCGTTAATTCAATTATTTTTCCCGCAGAAAGTTTTTCGTCCAAAGCGTAAGGAGCTTTCGGATTTATTATTGCAAAAGCCTGAGGCAGTTCTTCCTGAGCTTCGTGGTGGTCTGTTATTATCACATCTATTCCAAAACTGTTTATAAATTTGGTTTCTTCAATATTACTTATCCCGCAATCAACAGTAACAATAACTTTAGGTTTTTTTAACGTCATTATTTTAACAAGAGTTTTGGTATTTATACCATGTCCCTCGTTTTCCCTGTCAGGAATATAATAATCAACATTTGCGCCTAAAAACGTTAATGTTTTCATCAACGTTGCGGTTGAGGTTACGCCGTCAGCATCAAAATCGCCGTATATCAAAATTTTTTCCTGTTTTTCTATTGCTACGGTGATTCTTTTCACAGCTTTTTGCATGTCGGAAAAAACTTTAGGTTCGGATAATTTCATCTCAAGCGGGTTTAAAAAGTTTTTAATATCCGTTTTTTTTGTAATCCCGCGCACAGACAAAAGCCTTTCTATTAAAGGCTTTTTGCTCTGTTTTTTTTCTTTGTATTCCCAAATCTTTTGCATAAAATTTATCTACAACATTTTGCGCCGTTTATTTTTTCGTTTAAAACTTCAATTCCCTTTTTCAATTGAGCATCATTTTTATTTTTGATGTCTTCGTCGCTCAATTCTATTTCAATGTCAGGTGTAATACCTTTTTTGTGAATATCATTTCCGTTAGGAGTTAAATATCTTTGAATAGTGATATTTACCCCCGAACCTTCAGGAAGTTTGTTGATTTCTTGCACAATGCCCTTTCCGAAAGTTTGTGTTCCTACAAGTGTTGCGCGACAATTGTCTTTTAAAGCACCTGATAAAATTTCGCTTGCAGACGCCGAACCTTTATTTACAAGAACAACGAAAGGTTTTTTTGTTAAAAATTCATTTGCTGCGCGGGCAGTTTCTTTATATCCGTCTCTGTCAACGGTACTTACGATAACACCACCTTTTAAAAGCATGTCTGAAATAACTACCGCATTTGTAAGTAATCCGCCGGGATTTGAACGTAAATCAAGAATAAAACCGTCTTTATTTCTGTTTTTTACTAATATTTCACCAATTTCTTTACCTGCATTTTGACTTATAAAAGAACTTAGTCTTATGTATTGAATGTTGTTAGGTATTGGAGTATCCATAGGCGGTTTTGTGGATACGGCTTTTATTTCAATTTCATCTCTGACAATAGCAAAAGTAAGCGGTTTTTCTTCACCTTTTCTTTTTATAAGCAAATTAACGGTTGTACCTTTTTCACCTCTGATTTTATCGGCAGCTTTGTCAACGGAAATACCTTTTGTACTTTCGCCGTTAATTTCTAATATTTCATCATCAGATTTTATACCTGCTTTTTCTGCGGGTGAATTTTCAATTGGCGCAACAACAACAAGTTTGCCGTCTTTTATTGCAATTTGTGTTCCGATACCTTTTAGGGAACCCTTTATTGAGTTTGTTTCTTCCGCAAATTCTTTAGGGTCCAAAAATCTTGTATACGGGTCATTCAAACTTGCAAGCATTGTATCTATTGCAACATAGGCATCTTCGTTTGTTTTAATTTTATCATCATATTTATGTCGCCATCTTTGCCAATCTTGGTTATTATTTGTCTGGTCTACAAATTTGTTGTTTATCAGTACCCAAACTTTATCATACAAATCGCAAGGTGTATAAGCCATTACTGTTGCGGCATTAAAACCTGTTATAAATAATGCGGTAACAAATACCGTTACTAATAATTTTGCAAAAGTCTTATTCATATTCTTTCCCTTTTCTCTGATAATATATATTATTACACATTTCTTTTATAAAGACTAAATTTTAAGCTAAATGTTTCAAAAACGTAAAACTTTTATTAACAAGTTTTGATATTTTTCAGTTTTAATATACACTATTATTAGCAAGTATAATCTAAGGAGGATATATGCACGAATACGTATTTAAAATGAAAAAGGGCGAAATTGAAATTGAATTAAAATCTGATGATTTGGAATTTGTAGAAGAACAACTTAACAAATGGAGAGAAGATTTACTTCAAAAGTAAACGTAAGTTAATCAGTTAAAAGGGAAGATTATGCCAACATACACATTTACATTTAAAAAAGGTGATGTAAATCTTGAATATATAACAACAAACAGAGATTCCATGGCGCGTCAATTTCAAATATGGGTTACTTGTGCGTCTGTTTGGGCTTATAATCAGGAAAAAATAGAAAAAGGCTTAATGCCTGCTCAAACGCCAAAAGTTGAAAAGGCAGAAACAAAAATTGAAGAAAAAACAGAAATCAATCCGATAATACAGGAAGTTAAAATTGAAGATGTTCAGACGCAAGAAGAAAAACCTATTGAGGCGGAATTGATAATAAATCCAGAACAAGAAGAAATAGAGAGAGAATCACAACGTATTATTCGGGAATATAAAGCCGAAATGGAAGCAGAAGCAAAAAGAAAAGAAACAGATGCTAAAAAAGAAGAATTTAAACAGGGTGTAGAGACAATTATTGCACAGGAAGAAGCTGTTCAGGAAGAATTGTCACAGCTTTATACAAAACCTGAAACAATAAATGAAATTCAAGATTCTCAGCCTGAAGAACCGTTGAATACTCTTGCGAATGATTTTGATGCATTTTTACAAAAATCAATGTCAAAATCCGTAAATGATGTTAAAGAGAAACAGGATGACAGATTTTTAAAGGTTATAAAGGTTAAGAATATAACCGAAAAATTGGATTTTCTTATTGTAACGGCATACTATCTGTCGGAATTTGAACGTTTAGACAGATTTACATTAAAGCTTGTAAATTCAAAATTGATGGAAAATATGCACGAAGTAGTTGATAATTCCGTATTGCAAGATGCTATAAATCAAGGACTTGTGGAATGTTTGCCAAATTATACAAATATTCCGTCAGCGATGGAATACAGGTTGACAGAGGCGGGTGAAGAAGCGTTTTTAAACGGCAGAAAAAATGGCTAAAGTTGCAGTTGCCCTGAGTGGCGGAGTTGACAGTAGTGTTACGGCATTGCTCTTAATGCAAAAAGGATATGATGTAATAGGTATTACGGGTAAAATGAATGATTTACCCGCTGCGGATGTTGTTTGTCAAAATGCAAAAGCCGTTGCGGACAAACTTCAAATTCCTTTTTATGTACTTGATTTAAGCCAAAAATTTAAAGAAAAAGTTATTGATTATTTTGACAACGGATATTTAAACAGTGAAACGCCTAATCCCTGTGCAATGTGTAATAAATGTATTAAATGGGGTGAAATTTTTAATTATGCTATAAATGATCTCGGATGTGATTATTTTGCAACAGGTCATTACGCCAATATTCAAAAAATAGGCGAATATTATACATTATTCCCTGCAAAAGATCCGAGAAAAGACCAGCTGTACTTTTTATTCAGTCTTACTCAGGAACAATTTTCAAAAACGTTATTTCCGCTTTATGATTATGAAAAATCTCAAATAAGAGAAATTGCGGAAAAATACGATTTACCTTCAAAGTCAGCAAAGGATTCGCAAGATATTTGTTTTATACCGAAGCCAAAATTACTGAAAGATTATTTATACGAAAAATTTGGTAAAAAACGTGGTGATTTTATAGATGTATCAACGTGTAAAAAATTAGGTGAGCATGACGGATGTTTTCAATATACGATAGGACAGCGTAAAGGTATCGGTATTGCCGCAGAAAATCCTTTATATGTTGTTAGAACCGATATGGATACAAATACCGTATATATCGGAGAAAAGGATAAAGCATACGGTAGCGAATTATATTTAAAAAACATTCATAAAACATATCCGTTTGAAGAAAATTCTTTTGATGTAATGACAAAAATAAGATACAACATGCCGTTTGTAAAAGCACATGTTGAAATAACCGATAATACCGCAAAAATGACATTCCCTGAACCTGTTTATTCAATTACTCCAGGTCAGGCGGCTGTTTGGTACAACATTGATGACGGACACCTTTTAGGCGGCGGTTGGATAATCTAATTTATTTTAAAGTCGTCACTGTCAATATCTTGACCTTGTGGGCGCGATAAATTTTGTTTTAGCGGATCATAGTTTTCGCTGGATTCGAGATGAAGTTTTTCCAAGTATATTTGACAATTTTTAACAAGTTGCTGATGTTCTGTTAATGTGTTGTTAATTGATGTCAAAATCTGTTCCGCAAATGCTTCGGCACCTTCTTTTGTTTTTACGGCTTCGTCATGAGCTTGGTTTCTGAAATTTTCGGCATCTTCAAGAGCTTTTCTTTTAATTTCTTCACACTCTGTAAAAACTTGTTCTTTTATAACTTCAGCTTCACGTTGAACTTGTTTTAAAAGAGTTGATTCGCTTAACAATTTTGCAGCTTCCTGTTGAGCATCAAAAACAATTTTTTCTGCTTTTTGCTGAGTTTCTATTTGTAATTCTTCTTTTCTTCTCAAAAGACGCTTTGCTTCAGTTACTTCTTTTGGTAAAGCTCCGTAGATACAGTCTATTATTGCTTCTACATCTTTTAATTTTATTGCAACCAAATAATTTGGCAAAATAGGAAAACTTTTTTCCAAAATTATTTCAAGTCTTTTTAATAAATCATATATATCGTTTTTTTGAACGTTCATTGTAAAATGTAACCTTTCAACCAGTTCATAATTTTATTTTATAACACTTGGAATTTAATTGTCAAACAAAATTTTAAGAGTTTTGAAATCTTGATTTTAAATATTCGTTTACTTCCTGCGGAACAAATTTTGAGCAGTCTCCGCCCAGACTAACAACTTCTTTTACTGAACTTGAAGATATAAAGTTGTATTTTGGACGGGTTGTTAAAAATATGGTTTTGATATCTTTGTCAAGAGCGCTGTTTGTTTGTGATAATTGCATTTCAAATTCAAAATCAGAAACAGCACGCAAACCACGAATTAAAACTTTAGCATTTTTTTGTTTTGCATAGTTTACGGTTAAACCTTCAAAACTGTCGACTTCAACGTTATCAAAATCTTTTATACATTTTTTTATGAGTTCAACTCTTTCTTCAACGGTTAAAAGTCCGCCTTGTTTTTCTGCATTATAAGCAACTGCAATAATAACTTTATCAAAAATCGCGGCAGCGGTTTTTAAAACATCTAAATGTCCGTTAGTAATAGGGTCAAAGCTCCCTGGATATATAGCAGTTTTCATAATCATAACCTCTCATACTAAATAATTCATTTTCTATTATATCACAGAGATATTTTGGTATTTTATTATCAATGAAATGTTAATATTTTGTTTATTTTTTTTAGAATTTCAAAAAATGGTATTAGTATTATATATGTGAGAGAAAAACAATTTATTTATAAATAAAGAAAGGCGAGAAATTATGGCAAAGACAATTGGTATCGACTTAGGTACAACAAATTCGGTTGTTGCTGTTATGGAAGGTGGTAAACCTACCGTAATCGCAAATGCAGAAGGTACAAGAACAACCCCTTCTATTGTAGGTTTTTCAAAAACAGGTGAAAGACTTGTTGGTCAACTGGCAAAACGTCAGGCAATTCTTAACCCTGATAAAACAATAGCTTCAATCAAAAGACACATGGGCGAAGATTATAAGAAAAATATTGACGGAAAAGATTATACTCCGCAAGAAATTTCGGCAATGATTTTAAGAAAATTGGCAGAAGATGCTTCAAACTATTTGGGTGAAAAAGTTACATCTGCCGTAATTACTGTTCCTGCTTACTTTAATGACGCACAACGTCAGGCAACAAAAGATGCAGGTAAAATTGCAGGTTTGGATGTTTTACGTATCGTAAACGAACCGACAGCAGCAGCTTTGGCTTACGGTCTTGAAAAAGAAAAACCGGAAAAAGTTTTGGTATTTGACTTAGGTGGTGGTACATTTGATGTTTCAATTCTTGAAATAGGTGATGGTGTTCACGAAGTTCTTTCTACATCAGGTGATACACACTTAGGTGGTGATGACTTTGATGAAAAAGTTATGAACTGGATTTGTGATGAATTCAAAAAATCAGAAGGAATTGATTTACGTGGCGATAAACAAGCTATGCAACGTATTAAGGAAGCTGCTGAAAAAGCAAAATGCGAATTGTCATCAGTAGTTGAAACAACAATAAACTTACCGTTCATTACAGCAGATGCAAACGGTCCAAAACACTTGGATATGCAATTAACTCGTGCAAAATTTGAAGAATTAAGCCACGATTTATTGGAAAGATGTAAAAAACCTGTTGAACAAGCTATCAATGATGCAGGTATTTCAAAATCAGAAATTAACGAAGTTGTATTAGTCGGTGGTTCAAGCCGTATTCCTGCAGTTCAACAATTGGTAAAAGACTACACAGGTAAAGAACCTAACCAATCCGTTAACCCTGATGAAGTTGTTGCGGTTGGTGCAGCTATTCAGGCAGGTGTACTTGCAGGTGAAGTTAAAGATATAGTATTATTGGATGTAACTCCGTTAACATTAGGTATTGAAACTTTGGGCGGCGTTATGACCGCACTTGTTCCAAGAAACACTACAATCCCTGTTTCTAAATCACAAGTGTTCTCAACGGCAGAAAACAACCAAACCGCCGTAGATATTCAGGTTTTGCAAGGTGAAAGACCAATGGCTAAGGATAATAAGTCTTTAGGTATGTTCAGATTAGAAGGTATTGCTCCTGCAATGAGAGGTGTTCCTCAAATTGAAGTTACTTTTGATATCGACGCAAACGGTATTGTAAATGTTTCTGCAAAGGATAAAGCAACTAATAAGGAACAAAAAATTACAATTACAAATTCTTCTAACCTTTCTGAAGATGATATCGACAAAATGGTTAAAGAAGCAGAAGCTAATGCCGCAGAAGATAAAAAGAAAAAAGAAGAAGCAGAAATCAAAAATAATGCTAATTCGTTAATATCTTCAGCAGAAAGATTAACGAAAGATTTCGAAGGTAAAATCGAAAAAGCTGATGAAGATAAATTGAAAGAACAAAAAGAAGCATTACAAAAGGCTTTAGATGAAAATAAATCTGCTGATGATATCAAAAAATTGTCGGAAGAATTACAACAAACAATGTTTGGTATTTCACAAAAAGCATACGAGGCAGTTCAAAAAGATGAATCTGCAAATGCCGGTTCAAGTGAATCTGCAAGTTCAGACTCATCATCAGATAATAAAGGCGATGATGATGTAATTGATGCAGAATATACTAAAGAATAATTTTATTTGCAAAATAAGAAGCGGTCGGTTTATTTATAAACCGACCGCTTCTTTATATTCTCTACTCTTTATTAAGCAACTATATTCAATTTATTTTGTTTAGCTGCTTCTTTTTCCTTAAATTTTAAATATCTTTCACATTGTTTAGTTCTGTCATAACCGAGCATAATTCCTAAAATAAAATCTTTTTCAGGAGAAAGCTGACTCAAAGGTGTGTTTCCGAAAGATTTTATAACATCTACGCAAGGTTTATCACCAAAAAATACGTTCAAATTTTTTCCGCCCGGAGCTTCTTGCAAATGGTAATTCAAATTATCACGTTGCAAACGTTTTTCAACTTCGGCTTTATCTTCAACTTGCATTGTCTGTAAAACAAAAGGTCTTATACCATGTTTATATCCGTAAATTTGTTCATTTAATACTGCAAATTTATTGTTTTTGTATTGCTGTGCTGCTGTAATTGGGGTAACTGATACCATTTGATTTTCTCCTTTTTAAAAATGTTAGTCTGACCATACAAAATTTGTAATAAAAAATTTTGCTACATGATTTTTTTAAAATTTACATTTGGTAATATTAAGATTTTGTATCAATTTGTTAATATACATGGCAATTTATTTTTTTAGCATACTTAATCTCTCTGTAGGAATTTTAGATGTATATTCAACCAATCAGTGCAAATCAGGTTTTCTTCGGAAGAAAACCAAAAACAAATAAACCCCAACAGACTGTTCAAGAGTACTCTACTGTACCTTTGAAACGGGATACTTTTGAGTCTGCAAAAAAAGAATTTAGTTTAGAAGAATCAATAAAAACTCTATCAAAAATAAAAGATAAAAACGGCAAAGAAAAGTTCCACCGCGGACAATTGGCAAGTTTAGAATATTATTTGCAAGAAGAACCTAAAAAATGGGATTCAATTTATTCTCTTGCAAAAAATTCGGAAATGAAATCGGATTTTGTTTATTTAATGGCAGCAAAACCGTTAGAACACTTGAATATTTTGGCTGAAATTTCCGATACAAAAAATTCAAAAGGTGAAAATAAATATTCAGGTAAAGAAATAATGAATTTCAATAATAACCTGACTTTTGAACAATTACAACTTGCAAAACCTTTAACAAAAACATCTTTATCAGTAAAGAATATAGTATCGGTTGCACAAACACCAAAAATTCCTGCCTCTGACAAAATTGCAGATAAAGTTTTGGAAATGGAAAAAAATGTCGGTGATAAATTAGTATCGGTTGATTTTACACGCGATAAATACGAAAAAGATGCTTACGTTATTACTGCAAAAACATCTGAAAACACTACAAAAACAGAATTATTAAACAAAAATTTAGAACGTAATGCCTTGGAAGAAACTTCTTTGTCTTCCGTAAAAAACGGCAAGAGTTATGTAATCAAAAAATCAGCAGATTACAGAAATAATACAGTTTCAAAAATTCGTTATAGAGAAGATGCAAAAGTTGGCCGTCCTGTTTTTGAAAATGAAGTAAGAATTGTAAAAGACAAAGACAATAAAGTTAAACATTACGAATATATATCAAAATCAGATGTAAACGGAGTTTATGATATTGTTTACAAAACTCCTGAAGGTAAAGAAAAAATTGTTTCTTCAGGTAAAATTGATAAAAAAACAGGCATAACTTCAATTAAAAAAGATATGAAATCTCCTGATGGTACTCGTACACAATATTTATACGAAAACGATCCTCAAGGAAACAGAATTGTTGATTACAAAATTACTGACAAAAATGGCAAAGTTCTTTTAAATAAAAGTCAAACTTTTGAAGTTGTAAACGAAAATAAATTTATTTCATCAACAAATAACAAAAAATACGAAATAAACGTTACAGAAAATTCAATTTCTGTACAAGATTTAAACAATAAGGATAACAAAGCTGTATTTAATGCGGATAAAGATTTTATCGGCAACAAAAAAATGTTTTTAGATACATTAAAACGTTTTCCGGGTGAAGAATTGATTAAGATGAGAAAAAATATTGATACTCTCGAAAGTATTCCTGATCCGCTAGATTCTTACTATACAGGTGCAGAAAAGAAAATTTACACAGGCGCAGATGCATTTTTGTTACTGCATGAATTAGGTCATGCTGAAGATATGAAAAATGTTGACGGAAACAGTAACGACGGTTATATAAAAACTTTCTGCAAATCGGTTACGGCAGATAAAGAAGTAAATAAAACGTTTGAAGAAGAAAAAGCTAACTTCTTTAAAAAATATCCGCAAGCTCAACGCGAATACATAGATTATTTTATGAATACCTTAAATCACTACAACGGTGAAACAGGCGGTTTGCAAGAAACTATTGCAGAAACCAATGCCTTGTTATCAGAAGGTAAATCCTATGAACCATTGGCAATTCGATCACAATATTTACAACAAAATTTTCCTAAGACGATTGCAATTTTAGAAACAAAATTAAATAAATAGTAAATTGATTTTTTTATTAAAATTTTTTAAATCCATTTTTTGAAAAATTTTTTCATGTGCAAAATACCTTTAATAACAATATTTTTAGCGTTAATAAAAATACTTTAACTTAATTGTAAATTTATGTAACAAAACATACTAAAACCCTAAAGAATACATGATTTTGAGCCGATAAGTAACATGTAGGGACAAGGAATCATAGGAGTCG
>CAJOPF010000052.1 GCA_905236205.1 Candidatus Gastranaerophilales bacterium | reverse complement strand
GCCTTGACCGCAAGATATGAAATATCGCAGAGGGCAAGCGAAGACACGTTTAATGCGAACAGGTCAAGACAACTCCCGCCGTTTCCACCAAAAAAGAGTTCACATTTTTGTGAATTCTTTTTTGGTCAAATGGTGTTGCAGAGAAACCGCTTATTAGGGTTCGGCGACCTGTGAGCAGAGTGCGGAGCCTTGACCGCAAGATATGAAATATCGCAGAGGGCAAGCGAAGACACGTTTAATGCGAACAGGTCAAGACAACTCCCGCTGTTTCCACCATTTAGTCTTAAATAGAGAGATAAGACCAAACTCTCTAACAAAGAATCCCGCAAACACGGGGCAATATAACGATTTAATTAAAACAGAGAATTAAAATTATTACAATTCTCTGTTTTTTAATGCAAAATTTCCAATAATTTCTAAAAATTTTATAATACGTTATTATTATTTTTATTTAACGTAAATTCCTCTTAAATTAGCTACGTCAATAAGAAGATAAGAATCAAAGACATAATCTTTTGGCGGAGCTTTACGTTCAAGTCTTACTATCTCGTCATTTGGCAAATAAAAAATGTAATTTGCAAAAACCCAATTTTTTCTTATAAAGACTATCGGTATACGATTACCTGCTTTGTCGTATATATGTTTGCTTAGGTCAAACAATTTAAATTCTTTGTAATAACTTACCAAACCAAGATTTTTATATTTTGAATTTTTCATTGAAATATTATATTTTATTGATACAAAGCTGCAGATTAACGTAATTACAACCAAAAAGGCAATAATAGGTTTTCTAAAACAATAAGTCATAAACGTTAATAATATACTTACAATAGAAAATCCTGCAATTGTATATCGTATTGACGCAGGATCATCAAATGGCGCTATTACTGTTATTAAATACGACCAAAAAAGAACTATCGCAAAAATAATTTTGAAATTTTGCCAATTAAAACCTTTTAATGCGTCTTTTTTAAGCAAAATAGGACAAAAAGCCGCACACATATACAATATTATATAAAAGCCTATATTGTTGAAAATAAATAGGTCAAAAGTATCGATTAAACTTATTCCGTATTTTTTAAAGTTCAAAAAATTCAATAAAGTTGATGCAGCTTTTGTTTCTTGCATATGTTCCATTGTTTTAAAATTGACAAAATACAACGGACAAAACAGCCATACTAACAAAAGTGCCAAACCTATCATTATGTAATAGTTTCTCAAAAAATTTATGTTTTTTGACTGAATACACTTTATTGTAATTGCAATTGATATAAATAATACCAAGAATATGGAATAATAATGAGAAAGAAGCATTAAAGCAAAACAAAAGGAGCCAAATAATATTCTTTTTATAGAAAAATCGAAATCTTTATCTATTGAATTATACATATTAACAAACAAATATATTATCAGTATAAAAAAGCACTCCATCATCGGATAAGGGCGTATAAGCATTGTATTTGAAATTCCGCCTGTCGTGACAAATGCAAAAAATAAACCCAAAGCAACAAAACTTCTATCAGGATTTATTAGATTTAGCAACTTATAAAGGAAAAAGAATGTTAAAGGGAAAAATATTAAATTTAGATAACACCCTCGCAATATAATATCTTTTTGACTTGAAAAATCTACACCTGAAGACCAAATTCTAAGTATAGAATAATACAAATTCGGATGCTGCCTGTCTATAGTAAAAAAATGCAGTGAAACCAAATCTTCCCAAATAGATTTTAAATCCGACCTGCATTCAAAAAGAGCTTTTTTCATTTCATAAGCAGTATAATTACGACTATATTCAAATCGCAAATCAGACCAATTATACTTAAAAGTATAATTTCTAAAATAATTATTTTGAGTTATAACGACATATGATGACGGATCATCAAAAGTTAATGTTGTTTTATTATGTATTGCGTATAATCTCAACGACAGTGCAATAATAAAAATTACAGCAAGACAAATATAAAATTTATTTTCCTTTATCAATTCCCAAATTTTTTTTGAAATATTAGTCATACTTAGATAATAACATAAATAAGACCACTTTAAATTTTATAAAAAATTTTTTATTTTTAATTGTAAACTTATGTAACAAAACATACTAAAACCCTAAAGAATACATGATTTTGAGCCGATAAGTAACATGTAGGGACAAGGAATCATAGGAGTCG
>CAJOPF010000051.1 GCA_905236205.1 Candidatus Gastranaerophilales bacterium | reverse complement strand
TGCAAATAATAAGGAATAATATACATCAAAGTTAATAATAGCAATGCTTTTGAACAATTATTTTGTATTATTTGCCAAAAATAACAGGATAAAATTTAATAAAAAAGCGGGTAATAGGCGGGCAATACATATATGATTTTAAGGTATATGGATAAGTTTCAAGTGGGTGGAAAAGTTGCAAAAGTGGGCTTTTTACCTTAAAAGATGGCTCTCATACCCGGGAGGTCCTCGGTTCGATCCCGAGTCTTGCTATTTCTTTTTTATATTGGACCTGCACAAATTATTTATATAAAAATTTAAGATAGCTTCCTAATCATCTCATGAGCTTCTTCAAAGTCAGGGAAAATTTCAACCGCTTTTTCCAACTGTTCAAGAGCCTTATCTTTATCGCCTATTTGCTCATAACATTTTGCGCTGTTAAGCAAAAGCATGGTATTTTTTGAATTACTTTCAAGAATTTTCAAAAATAACTGATTTGCTTGAACGAAATTGCCCAAGTTAAAATAGCACAGAGCCAAAATATTTTCTATTTCGTCATTAGGAGCTATTTCATAAGCCTTTACAAGATATAATTTTGCGTTGTCATAATCCTTACATAAAAATGCAGCTTTACCAAGCAAAAACAAAATAAAATCGCTTGTTGGGGCTTTTGCCAAAGCTTTTAATAACATTGAATATGCCGCATCATTATCGTTAAATGCCATTTTATTTTTCGCTGCAAAAGTCAGAAAGTTAGGGTTATCAGGAGACATAGACAAAGCAAATTTATACATATCCTCAGCTTTTGCATAATCTCCCGTAGCATGCAAATAATTTGCATACTCAAAAACTATGTCCTTATTTTCAGGATCAAGTTCATAGGCCTTTTCAAACTCGTCTTTTGCATAATCAAAAAGTCTTTTATTCAGATAAATAACACCCAAATCTTTATGTGTTAAAGCTGATTTCGGATTTAATGCCAAAACTTTTTTAAATATTCTCTCTGCTGAATCATAATCACCAGTCTTCATGCAAAGCATTGCATATTCGTAATATATATCAGGTGTTACAGCACCCTGCATCACAATTTTTTCATAAAGATTTTTTGCCGCATCCATGTTATTCATTTTTATATATATAGAAGCCAATTTTTGAATCATCATAACAGCTTTTGGATTTATCATAATGATATCTTTTAAAATATTTGCAGCACAGCCTAAATCACCAATAACTTCGTAACAGCAAGCTAAATTATACCTAAAATTCGTCTTTTCAGGATATTTTTCAGACAATTCTTTGTAGTGCTTAATTGCTTTTTCATATTGTTTTGACTTAAATTCACACATCGCCATTGATACAATATAATTATCCAAAGGCTCAACATCGTAAGCTTTTTGAAAAAAGGAGCAAGCTTCTTCAAATTTATTTTGAATTTGAAGAATAGAGCCCAAATTATAATAGGTTATTGAATTTGAAGGGTCATATTTTGCAGCCATAAAATAATTTTCATAAGCTTTATCATAATTACCCAAGGTAATATAGACTGTACCAAGATTGTTATATACCTGAGAATGTTGAGGATTTAACTCAAGCGCTTTTTCAAAATACTCAATACTTTCTTTAAATCTTTTAGAAGATATATATGCCGTACCTACCAACAAATATAAATTAAAATCATCAGGTGCAAACTTAAGTCCCTTTTGCGCAATTTCAATTGCAACATCTTCTTCTTTGGTTTTCATATAAACAATTGCAAGATTTTTGTATGCTTCTGCATATTCTTCACGCAAACTAATTACTTCTTGATATGCAGATTTTGCATGCAAATAATCTTCTAAATTATCATAACAATTAGCAAGATAAAACCAGCTTGTTGCATCGTCAGGAGCGTATTTAACAACGGTTTCAAAATTTATTCTTCCTTGCTCATACAACTCCAAATTTAAGTTACACAAACCCAATAATTTTAAGGCTTCAACATTAAATTCATCATCCTTCAAAAATTCTTCAAGTCTGATTTTTGCTTGCGCAAAATCTTTTTCTCCGATAAGTTCGTTTATTTCGTTTAATATTTGGTTACTCATAGTAAAATTATATTACAAAAAAATTAGCATGCACGTGTGTTTGTGTTACAATTTAGATATGGGATAAGGAGAAAAGTTGTGACACAACAAAACATGTTTTCAGAGGGAAATATTGTTCCCGTTAATATAAGAGAAGAAATGAAGCGCTCATATATAGATTACGCAATGAGTGTTATTGTAGGGCGTGCATTACCTGATGTAAGAGACGGTTTAAAACCTGTTCACAGAAGAATATTATTTGCTATGAACGAATTAGGCATGACACCTGATAAACCTTTTAGGAAATGCGCAAGAATTGTCGGTGAGGTTTTAGGTAAATACCATCCGCATGGTGATTCATCCGTTTATGATGCCTTAGTTCGTATGGCTCAGGATTTTTCAACCAGATACTTAACAGTTGACGGTCATGGTAATTTTGGTTCGGTTGACGGAGACTCAGCAGCCGCAATGCGTTATACAGAAGCAAGAATGCACAAAATTACTCAATCCATGCTTGCGGACATTGATTGCGAAACTGTTGATTTTGGTCCGAACTTTGACGGCTCGCTTCAAGAACCTCTAGTTTTACCTGTAAGACTGCCAATGTTGTTATTGAACGGTACCTCAGGTATTGCAGTAGGTATGGCAACAAACGTTCCGCCTCACAATTTATGCGAAGTTGTCGACGGTTTAATTGCACTAATAGACAATCCGGAAATAACGGTTACTGAGTTAATGCAATACATAAAAGGTCCTGATTTCCCTACTGCAGCTACAATTGTAGGCTTAAACGAAATTAAGCAAGCTTACGAAACAGGCAGAGGTTCAATAAAAATGCAGGCTGTTTCTACGTTTGAAGAAATATCAGGCGGTGCAGGAAGACAATCAAGAACAGCTATTGTAATTACTGAAATCCCTTATCAGGTTAACAAATCAGATTTAATTTTAAAAATTGCAGATTTGGTAAAAGAACAAAGAATAACAGGCATATCAGACATTCGTGACGAATCAGACCGAGAAGGAATGAGAATTGTTATTGAGTTAAAACGTGATGCAAAACCTGAAGTCGTAAAAAATAATTTGTTCAAATATACTCAATTAGCAACGACTTTCGGTGTTAATATGCTTGCTCTTTGTGATAATCAACCGAGATTACTGAATTTGCATCAGGTGTTAACAGAATTCGTTTCTCACAGGGTTGAAATTGTTACAAGACGTACAATTTATTTCTTAAAAAAAGCTAAAATCAGAGCTCACATTTTGGCAGGTTTAATTATCGCTTTAGGCTCTTTAGATGAAGTTATCGAGTTAATTAAATCTTCTAAAACAACTGAAGATGCACGCTCAGGCTTGATGAGTAAGTTTGGCTTAGACATAGACCAAGCAAACGCAATTCTTGAAATGCAATTAAGACGTTTAACAGGCTTAGAACAAGATAAAATCAAATCTGAATATGACGAATTGATTAAGAAAATTGCGGAATATGAATCAATTCTTGCCGACAGACAAAAAGTTCTGAACATTATAAAAACAGAACTTTTAGAAGATAAAGAAAAGTACGGTGATGACAGAAAAACTCAAATAGTCGCAGAACAAGGCGAAATGAGCATAGAAGATTTAACACCGAATACGCCGATGGCAGTATTTATTACGCACCAAGGCTATATTAAACGTATATCTTTGGATACTTTTGAAAGACAAAATCGTGCAACCCGAGGAAAATCGGGCATGAAAACTAAAGAAGATGATGATATTCAACATTTCTTTACTGCAATGATGCATGATAAAGTGTTATTCTTCTCATCAAAGGGTACCGTATACAGCCTGAATGTTTACGATTTCCCAGAAGGTCAAAGACAGGCTAAAGGCTTGCCTATTGTAAACGTTCTTCCAATAGCACAAGACGAAAAAATTACTGCTGTTGTACCTGTAAGTAACTTCTCTCACGATTTGAACCTGATAATGCTTACAAAATCAGGCTATATCAAGAGAATTGAACTTGATAACTTTGCAAATATAAGACGTAACGGTATTATTGCAATAGGTTTGGAAGAAAATGACGAACTTAATTGGGTAAAACTTGCAACCGCAAAAGATGAAATTATCATCGGTACAAAATGCGGTATGGCAATCAGATTCAGCATTGAAGATTTAAGACCGTTGGGCAGAAGCGCAAGAGGCGTTACATCAATGAAACTGAGAACAGGTGATGAAATTATCGGCTGCGATATTGTTCCTCAAAATTATGATGCAGACTTACTCGTAGTTACATCAGACGGTTTTGGTAAACGTACAAAGTTATCTGAATTCAGAGGTCAAAACAGAGGCGGTATCGGTTTAATTGCGACTAAATTTAAAACAAATGAATCAAGATTAGTTGCATTAACTATCGTTTCGGAACATGATGACATAATGCTTGTAACTGCAAACGGAATTGTAACCCGCATAAAAGCAGGAGATATCTCTCAACAGGGCAGACCTGCAACAGGTGTAAGAGCTCAAAATCTTGTTGATAATGATACGGTTGTATCGGTTAACAAAATTATTTCACCTGAAGAAGAAGATGCTATTGTTGATCAAGCAAGACCTGAAACGGAAGAAACCGTCGAAGGCGAGCAGACAAAATTGATTTAAAATAAATGAAGGCAGTGCATATACAAAACACTGCCTTTCATGTTATTGTAAAGATGACCTATAGAAAAATTAAAACAATAAGTCAATAATACGTACAGGAAAAACAAAATGTTATTTAAAGAGATATTAACAACAAAAAATTTGGTATTTTTAATTTTGGTACTGATTTTATTAAAATTTTTACCAATGATAAGCGATTATACCTTGTTGTTTTTTGCTTGCTTTGTTTTAGCCTGTTCAATGCTGCCTCTTGTTAACAAGCTTGATAAAAAAACTAAAAACAGAAGTTTGTCCGTACTAATTGTACTTTTATCCGCAGTTATTTTAACCTTGGCATTTATTCTGCCTGTATTGACAATAACAATTGAACAAATAAGTATATTCTTTCAGGGAGTACCTGAAAAATTATCGGAACTCCAAGTATATTTGCAAAATATAAACATAGGCGGACATTTTTTAACCGAATACATAAATGCTGACAACATCTTGAATAACGGTGAAGAAATTTTCAAAAATGTTTTAAGCCAATCTTGGAATATAACAATGGGATTTGTTCAAGTCATTGTTATATTTGTTGTAATCATAACCGTATTATTTTATATGCTTAAAGACAGTAAGTATATGAAAGAAAAATTTTTGGAATTTTTCCCTGAAAAATTAAAAAACAGAGCAGAAGATATTGCAAACAAGATATCTCAAAAAGTCGGCGGATACGTAATTGCATCAATTATATCAGGATTTGCAATATGGATAATGATTGCTATTGTTCTTACAATTTTAAAAGTTGAATTTGCTTTTTCTCTTGGTTTAATATCGGGAGTATTGGATATAATACCTGTTTTGGGACCTACTGTTGCCTTAACATTGATTATACTAAGCGCATATAAAAGAGGACTTGTTATTGTTTCAATTGCGATATTGTTATTCCTCGGGGTACAGCAAATTTCAAATAACATAGTTCGCCCTATTGTATTCGGAAAATTTATGGATTTGCATCCTTTAATGATAATCTTTGCGCTGCTTGTAGGCGGCAAATTCGGTGGACTTGTAGGTTTAATTTTAGCTCCTGCAATTGCCGCCATTATAACGGTACTAATTGATGAGCTATACTTAAAAACAATAAATAAAACAAAATAAATAAGATAAGAATGGAAAAGATTTTATATAAGAAAGCAAAAAAAAATAATGCGAAATGCAACGTATGGTGTGCTTTTCCGTCTTGCTATTCCTTTGCAATGTCTTCGCTCGGATACTTATGGATTTACAAAACAATGGACGAAGACGCCTGCATAAATGTGGAAAGAATCTATACAGACACAAAAAACACAACTATTCCGATAAATGACGTTGATGCAATTGCTTTTTCATTTTCTTTTGACATGGATTTCACAGGTATCTTTCAAATTCTTGATAAATATAACATACCTTTACTTAGCAAAGAAAGAGAGAGCAATATGCCTTTCGTTTTTGCGGGTGGTCCTGTATTAACAGCAAATCCCATACCTTATAAAGATTTTTTTGATTTTATGATAATAGGTGACGGAGAAAACGTAAATAATCAGGCGCTGCACGTTATATCCGAAATGAAAGGTAAACCAAGACAAAAAATACTTGAGACTCTTTCTAAAATAGAAGGCATTTACGTGCCGTCAGTAAAGCAAAATAAAATCACAAAAATTTGTGAAAAAATTAACAAATGTATTTATACACCAATATTAAGTTCGGAAGCATATTTTAAGGATATGTTTATATTGGAAATATCAAGAGGATGTGTAAATTGTTGTAATTTTTGCATAGCTTCATACTTAAATCTACCTGTACGATTTGCGCCATACGAAAATATTATAGAAACGGTTGATTTAGGGCTCAGACATACCAATAAAATAGCTCTATTGGGCGCACAAGTATCTGTTCACCCAAAATTTAAAGAAATATGTGAATATCTGCACAAAAAAATTCAGGAAAATCCCGAAATTGAAATGAGTATATCTTCTTTGCGCGTTGATGCTGTTGATGAAATAATTATAAAAACACTTGCAGCAGGACATCAAAAACACGTAACAATAGCAATTGAAGCAGGTAGCGAACGCCTAAGAAAAATAATAAACAAAAACATAACAGAAGAACAAATTTTCAAAACCGTAGAAACTATACGAAAAAACGGATTAAAAGGTGTAAAAATATATGCAATGATAGGTATTCCGACAGAAACACAAACTGATTTGGAAGAAATAGTTACGCTAGCAAAACGATTAAAAAATGCGAACAAAGGCTTTAGCATATCATTTGCATTTTCTTCCTTTATTCCGAAACCAAATACTCCTCTACAATGGTACGGCAGATTTTCAACATCGGAACTTGAAAAGAAACAGCAATTTTTAAAAAAAGAATTCCATAAAGCAGGTATAAAAGCAGGTTTTTCAAGTATTAAATGGGATTATTGGCAAAGTGTTTTATCAAGAGGAGACGAAAAAATATCCGAATTTTTAACAGATGTCTATAAAAACGGAGCAAAATTGGGAGCCTACAAAAAATCTGCGAAAAACAGATTTAATCCTGATGATTATGCTTTAAGAACGTATGATACAAACGAATCTTTGCCATGGGACATAATCGACATACACCCAGGAAAAGAAGTTTTAAAACAGCGCTATAACAATATTTTAAGCATTAGTTAATTTTTCTTTGTTATATTTTTCAGTCAGAACTGCCGCAAAATCAAGTGCTTTATCAAGTGATTTAAAAGCTCTTTTCGGAATCATAAAAGTGCTGTGCTTGCCAACGTAAACAAATATCAATTCTTCTGTAACCCTTACGTCATAAATATCACTATATGGAATAACATTATCACCGAGGTTACTCATATAGCTTAAACCTTCGTCTTTAATCGTACATACAACATCTGTAATAACTTTAAGCGAATTGCAAGCAGTTCTGTATGAAGCATACAAAACTATCGGAAAAGCAACAATAGAAATACCTATGAATAAAAAAGCCAAATGATATTTGTGAGAAAACAAAAAAATTAACCCTATTATGAAGGCAGAAAGATTAAATATCAAAAATAACGTACACCGAACCTTTTCAAATGAATACGAATCTAAAACAAAATTTATAATATCCTGTTTTGTATATTGAAAAGATACAGTCAATTCTTCCATTTAAAACCCCTTATTTTTTACGACTTATAACCGATTTTTCAAATTGTTCAAATACATCTTTACCCACAAGCTGTTCCAAAGAAGAACGTTTTGTATAATAATCATTTCTTGCCTTCATTTGCATATCAAGAGCATCCCTGTAATATGCATCCGCAATTAAAATCATCTCTTTCTTTCCGTTTTGAGCCAATTTATAATTATTATATCTTTGCTGTGTCATTTTTGTTATTTTTGCCAAAGCCTCGCGAGCAGTCATATAATCACAATAACGATTTACTATTGTTTGTTGTAAATCATCAATTTTTCTAACCAGAATAATCATATCTGCATCATTTACTTTTGAATATTTATAATTTAATTCTTTAGTATCCTGTCCCATAATATTAAGCATTGAGCCTGTAAAAAATGCACCGGTCGCCAAAAGAGGATTTCCTGA
>CAJOPF010000050.1 GCA_905236205.1 Candidatus Gastranaerophilales bacterium | reverse complement strand
GTAGGTCATGGCTTTTATGTTTCGCTCGGCGAACATAAAAGAAACAACGGGGCAATCCTTTCGGATTACACCGTTGTTTGTTCAATGTGTGTATGCACAAAAATGTTTCATTTTGGTAGGTATTTGATTTTGCGAAAACTTGTCTGACTTTGCGGCCCCGCAAGGGCGGTGTTTTTAGGGGGGGTACCCCCTACCCCCTTTCTCATTCTCATTTTCTCACCAAATCAAAAATCTTTTATATACAAAAAGTTTAAACTTAAAAAACAGCCCCGAAAGGCTGTTTTTTAACATTATATATCTGTAAATTTTCATATGAAAATCCATTTATAAAAGCTTTATTAAAACTTATATTATTCAGAAACAAGAAATTCAACAACTTGTTTCATAAATCTTCTTGCCGTGTCAATTTGTTTATCTAAAACTTGTTTGTCAATTTTTTGTTTTATAAGGACATTATATTCTTTCCCAGAATTATCTTTATATAGAGAACTTAATTGCTTCAAATATTCGTATATGCTATTTATTGAACATGTTTGCCCTTCAAAAATCTTATTTAAGAAATTATTATAGCAGGAAACATTACTTCTATCTGAAATATGATAGCTTAAAAAACCCAAAACATAGTACGGAATGGGCGTCCTTAAATCTTCCGACTCTTTTCTGTCGCGTTCGGATAATTTATATAATAAATACAATCTTACTATGTTTTCATATGATAAATAGTCTTGAATGTTTATGCTATATTTTTTAAATACTTCTGAATTAGATTTTAAAACACTGCTTTTTTTAGAAAAAGCATTATAGCCATCTGTAATAAATGCCAAACAAATCTGTAAAATCTTTTCAAGATCTACACACAAATCTTTATTTGTGACAATTAATCCTAATTGAGCTGACTGTTTTTTTAAGCAATCTAGCATATCTGCTTTATCAGACGGAGTAAAATTATCAAATTTAATCTTATCGCTTTGTTTAACCTTCACCCATAGACCATATCTCTTTAATTCGGTTTGAATACGCTTAAATACTGTTTCGTTATTAGCTGCAAAAATTTTATCAGGAATTGGATTTTGTTTATTTGTATATTTAACAACATCTTGATAAAACTTTTTATCCTTATCATCAATTGTCGGAATAATAAGAAGTTTAGTCATCACAAAAACATCTTTATATTGTTCTATTATTTCTTTTTCAGACAATTCATCTAGGACAGAAAAAATGGTATTTACAGTTTGACAACCATTAACTATTTGTGGATTCTCTAAGACAATTTCTCGACTCACTCCATTCACTTGCGGTTTTGCACTCTTAACTATTACTGTTATACCATTATTATAATATAAAAAATTAACACGCTCTTCACTTCTTAATGTTTCGGCGATAGCAGAATTTACAACTCCAGCATCGCCTAAGTATTCTCTTATATTTTCCTCGAATAAACTATACCCTGTATCATTTGACTGTTTAAGTAATTTATAAATTTGCTCAACAGGCGTAATTATATAATAGCCTTGATATTTATAATTAATACCGTATTCTTCTTTTATAGAAGCAAATGTCCCTTTATTGATTGTCCTTAAATTAAATTTTAAACTTGTAACTTTTTTATACCCCTCACCATAATACTTTTTATAAATGTCCTTCAAGTCAAAAAATTGTGCTTTAATTTTTTTTGAAACATTGCTTTTATTAAAATCAGAAATAAGAGTAGAAATATCGTCAGAATAATTTGTATTAGTCGTATAAAACTGTAGATAAATTTTATACTCCGAATCGTTTTTTGCTTTTGAATATATCTTTTGCAAATCCTTAGATTTTTTATAAGTACCTGCATCTAAAAAGGCTAACGGCGATTTTAAAAAGTCTGCGACCATAGTTCTTATTACTCTAGTATCTTCTTGAAAATGCTTGCATTGAATAATAAATAATTCTTTTGTCTCTTCAAAATGCATATAACAATCAACGCTTTTATCATTATAGTCCGTAACGAAATCACCAACATTTTCTTCTTCTGTATTGAAGATTTTTAGCAATACCCAATAGTTAAATGCGTAATCCATACTAACTAAATTAGGATCTATCCTGACATATTCGTCCTGAATATCTTTTATATCTCGATTAATTTGTGTTTGAAAATTATTTAATCTGTCTTCTGGTTTAATCACGCTATCATTTGTTTCTATCATACTTCAGCCCCTATATTTTTTATTTGAGTTTTATTATAACAAAAATCGCCAAATTTTTCAAGCATTATCCCATAAATCTTCCTGACTGTTAAAAAATTTTTTATTTGTTAATTGTAGCGAAACGCGTGGAATAATTTCAGGTGCATCTCCGCATTAGCTACGATGACCTATATAATCCGTAAAAGTCCGTCAGGAAGTTCAAAGCCTCCCCCATTCAACATTTTAACCCACTTTAGTTTAAGTGTGTGCATAGCGTCTTTTGGGGTATAAAAAAACCCATGAATTTCAAGTGCCTTAAAAAATGCGTGTTTTTACCTAAAATATACGAAAAGTGGGTCAATCGCGTCCCCGACCGTAGGTCATGGCTTTTATGTTTCGCTCGGCGAACATAAAAGAAACAACGGGGCAAT
>CAJOPF010000049.1 GCA_905236205.1 Candidatus Gastranaerophilales bacterium | reverse complement strand
TTTATCTTTTGCATCATTATTTGTTGCAATATCTTGAAAATTCATCATTTTTAGTTCTGAAATAAAATCTTTTACAACTTCAACACCGGATTTTTCTTCATCCGCAAAGTTAAAAGTTCCTGCTGTATCACAAGCATTTAGAATATTAACAATGCTCTCTTTGTGTTTTGGTAAAATATTACCGTTTGCAATCGCATTATCTGCAAAATCTTCAAATTCTTTTATTTTTTGTGCTTGTTTTTGCTCGTCAGCTTCTCTTTTTAGTTTTGCAATTTCTTCATCTTTTGCTTTTAATTGTTCTTTCAATTCTTCTGTTTCCAATTTTTCATTTCCTTTCTTTATTTCCTTATTTTCAACTATGTTTATATCTTCGTAGTCTGAAAGTTCAACTACGGTATCATTTTCTTGGCTTTCAAAGCAAAATTGTTCCAAGCCTTTAATGGCAGGTGCTTGACCGCCTAAAAATGCTAAATGTCTGATGTTTAAATCTTTATCAAGCGAAATTGAACGATTTTTAAACAAGCCTTTGTTTACTGCGGTTTTAAATTCGTCTTGAACATCCTTAAACGTGCAATAAAGACCGTTGCCGATACGCTTAACATTATCTAACCAACCATAAGCAGGTGAATTAGTTTGTGGATGTCCGACACAAACAGGTGCGTTTTTATGAACATTCTCGAATTGGTAAACAATTTTATCTAAATCTTCTGTTGTCCATTCTTTTGTATTACCTTTTGAATCGGTGTGTTTTCCTGTTGAAAAAATCTGACATAATTTCATATTTACAAATCTCCGTAAAAAAACTCCGTTAAGTTTGAACAGTTTAAGATTAACCGATTACAAACAGAGTATCTATAAACAGGATTTTAAATTTTATTTAAAAACATATTAATAATTACTTTTATAGATAATTTAATCTGAATACCGTAAATTGGATTTTGCGTAGAGTGAGTAACATAGTTACGAAACTCGATGATGTAAGGGCAAATCGAATGACAGCGAAAGCGAAATGAGAACTTGCCCGAGAGAAAGCAACAATCCAAAACAACAAAGACATAATTCACTAAAAAGAAAGAGGTTTTATGATTACAGAATTATTATCATCGCCATTGATTAAAGAATGCGGTGTTTGTGCGTTAATGTTTTACGCATTTTATCTTGTTTTACAGTTCAACAAAAGCAGTATTGAAGCTTTAATCAAACAACAATCCGATTTTATGAACAAAATATTTGAGCTTTATAACAAGCTTATTGAATCAAACATTTTTAATTCTTCAATGCTGCAAAAAATTCACGACAACATTGTAAACAATCAATGGTGTCCGTATATCAAAAAAATTAATCATCAAGAAAACAAAGAGGAGGTTAAAAAATGATTAATCCTGCAATTATGCAATTAAGAATTGAACTTGAGCAAACAAAAAAAGAATTTCAAGAAAATGAATTGAAGTTAAAAAGACTTTTTTATGAACTTTCAAACCTTATAAACCCTTTTTACAAATCAATTCAAGAAATTAAAGCTGAAGAAATTGAACAAAGTGCGGATGAATTACTTGCATTAAAAGCAACTCTTTTACAGCAGTCAACAAAAATTAATGATATTAAAGCACAATTAGGTGAATAAAAATGGGTAAATTTGAAGATTACGGATTATTGGCTGAAAAATATTATGTTGAAGAACAATTGCCGATTTCATCAATAGCAAAAAAATTAAATTTAACTGATAAAACACTTCACGAATGGAAGAAAAAAGGCGATTGGGATAGCAAAAGAAAAGACTTTTTGACTTCACAGTTTACTTGTTCGGCAGCACTTCAAGAACTTGTTATTCACCTTGTTAAAGATGCAAACGCAAAAATTAAAGCCGGAGAAATACCGGAAGCTGCAACTTTAAATTTTATCGGAAAAATGGCTGAAAAACTGCCAAAATTAAAGGCATTTGATGAAATGGTTATCAACGAAAAAATGACAGAAACTACCAATAATGAAGAAAATTCAGCAGATAAAGAAACACAAATAGCAGAATTAATCAACAAAAAATTAATGGGACTTTAACAATGACAAAGCAAGCGGTAATAGATAATGAAAATATGCAGGATTTTTGGTTACAATACCAAAAAGATTGGCTTGCCGATGATTCATTAATAAAAGGTTGGGAAAAATCCCGCCGTATTGGTGCTACTTATGTACAAAGTTATGAAGATGTAAGAGATTGCGTAACAAAAAAATATTTCAGAAAAAACAGACCTCTTAAAGTTTGGTTTACATCAGCAGATTTATCGGCTGCAAAAGAATACATCGACTATTGCAAAGAATGGGCGACATTTTACAATTCGATTGCAAAAGATTTAGGCGAAGTGATTATCGATGAAGAAAAAGACATTAAAGCATTTTGTATTGAATTTTCAAACGGTGCAAAAATATTTGCTTTATCTTCTAACCCCTCACAATTCCGTTCAAAGGGCGGTAAAGTTGTAATAGATGAATTTGCTTTCCATAAGGACCAAAAAGGATTATGGAAAGCAGCTTTTGCCTCCGCTATAATGTGGGGTTATCCTATAAGATTTTTAAGCACTCATAACGGACAATTAAGTAACTTTTACAAAATAATAAAATTAATAAAATTAGGCAAATTAAATTATTCACTGCATACAACACCAATACAAAAAGCAGTTAATGAGGGATTAGCGGATAAAATTAAAGGTAGAAAATTAACACTGGCAGAACGTGAACAATTTTTGAAAGATTTAAGAGCTGATGCAGGAGATGAAATAACTTGGCAAGAAGAATTTTGTTGTATTCCTGTTGATGAAGCAACTGCATTTTTAACTTATGAAATGATAAATAATTGTAAGGAAAATAATGTCTTAAAATCATTTGAAGAACTTGAAAACTTGGGTGATTTATATATCGGTTATGATATTGCCCGCCATAAGCACTTATCTGTAATAACGGTATGGGAAAAACAAGGTGATATAAGATTTTTACGTTATGTTGTAAAAATGCACAATGTAAAATTTAAAGACCAAAAACAGACTTTATACAGTTTTTTGAGATTAAAAAATGTCCGCAGGTGCTGCATAGACAGAACAGGTATAGGCGAAAATCTTGCGGAAGATGCACAAACAGACTTTGGAAAATCAAAAGTAGAAAGCGTTTTATTTTCAAATTCTTCAAAAGAAGAAATGGCTACATTATTTTATATATCTGTCGAGGATAGAAATATAAGAATAGATGTAAACACAGAGCAAGAAGATATTGAGGACTGGCACAGTATAAGAAAAATCCTGACAAAAGCAGGTAATACTCGGTTAGATACTGACGGTTCAGACGAAAACAGACACGCAGACCATTTTTGGAGTTCTGCACTGGGAATTTATGCAAGTGCAAGTTCAAAAGATTTTCAAAAACCTGTAATAATAACAGGAAAACTTAATAATAATGACGGTCTTAACGACTTATTAAATTTTAGAGGTATAGCAGGCGATTTAAGAGGTTTGAATTTTTAAATGACAAATTATATGTAAATTTATTTTCATCCATGAGTTAAAGAGAGTTAAAGCGGTTTTAAATTGGGTTAAATTTAAGTTTAGAAAAAATAAAATAAAAAAGAAACGAGGTTTAAAATGTTTAATTTTTTTAAAACAAAATTTTCTATAAAAAAAGACAAATCTATTTTTGAAGAATATGCAGCTGCAAAAGATGCTGTCGGAATGTATAATTTAACAGGGAAATTACCTAATCCTGATGTGGTTTTAAGAAAAACAGGCAAAGGCTTAAAGGCTTTGAGAGAATTAAAAAGTAATTACCAAGTCGGAACTTGTATTGAAAGCCGTAAGTCAGGAGTTACGAGTAAAAAATGGAGATTAAACAAAAAAGATTGTGCTGAAAATCAATATAAATTTTTTGATGAAATATTTAAAAATATTGATATTCACAAACTTATTGAGGATATTTTGGAAGCTCCGCTTTTTGGATTTGCACCGATAGAAATAAGTTATGAGAAAAGCGGAAGTTATATTGTGCCTGTAAGTTTAACAGCAAAACCGCAAGAGTGGTTTTATTTTAATACAGAGGGTGAATTTTTCTTTAATTCTCGTAAAAATTCAAACGGTTTGGTTATAGAGCCTGAAAATCCAAAATTTTTACTTGCAAGACACAGAGCGGATTTTTTAAATCCGTATGGTGAATGTCTTTTAAGCCGTTGTTTTTGGAATGTTATTTTTATTAACGGCGGCATGGAATTTTGGCTAAAATTTATGGAAAAATATGGTACCCCGTGGGCAATAGGCAAATATGATCGTTCAATGGACGATAATGAGCAAAAAGACTTGTTAAAAATGCTAAAAAGAATGGTGCAAGATGCGGTTGCGGTTATTCCTGCTGACGGTAGTGTTGAATTAATTAATGCAAGTGATAAATCAGGAAGTAATGCTGTATTTCAATCATTTGTAACCAAATGCGAAAACAATATTTCAAAGGTTATTTTAGGTCAAACATTAACAACCGATGTAGGTGCAACAGGCAGTTATGCAGCAAGTTTAACACATCAAGAAGTGCGTGATGATTTAATTCAAAATGATGTCAGATTGTGCGAAAACACTATTAATGAGTTTATTAAAAAGGTTTACGGTTTAAATTTCAATGATACAAATTATCCTGAATTTGAAATTTATGATGAGGAAGAAATAGACCAAACAACAGCAGAGCGTGATAACAAGGTTCAGGCATTAGGAGTTAAGTTTACTAAAAAATATATTCAAAAGGCTTATGGCTATGAAGATGATGATTTTGAAATGGTCGAATTTAATCAAGATATGGAAAATATAGAATTTGCAGACAAACAGGATGATGATTTTACAAAAATGGAGCAGGTTGTAGAAAATTTCAGTACAGAAGATTATGACAAATTTATTAATGAGGCTTTAAAGCCTGTTTTAGAACTCTTTAAATCAAGCAGAAATGCGGAAGAATGTATGGAAATGTTAGCGGAAATTTACCCTGATATGAAAACGGAAGAACTTGAAAACACACTTACAAAAGTAATTTTCTTGGCTGAATTAATGGGGAGAGTTGAGTAATGGCAAAATCTGACATAAATTTGCAGAGTGCTTTTTATATGGAGCCGGAAGAAATCGTAAAATATTTTGAAAGTAAAAAATGTAAGATTTCTTTTGACTGGCACGAAGTATATGAGGATGCACACGCAAAAGCGTTTACTGTTGCAAAAATGACAAATGCGGATTTGTTAAAAGATACTCACGATATGCTTACAAAAGCAATAAAAGAGGGTTGGAGCAGTTCACATTTTAAGCGTGAAGCAGGTGAGTTATTTGCAAAAAAAGGTTGGACAGGACACAAAGAGGTTGTTAATCCAAAGACAAATGAAACACAAACGGTAGAACTTGGTACACCACGAAGAATAAAACAAATTTTTAATTGCAATATGCGTTCTGCTTATGCTGTCGGCAGATATAAACAACAGTTGGAAGATGTGGATTTTGCACCGTATTTTCAATATCAATGTATATTAGACGGAAAAACACGACCTGAACACAAAGCAATGCACGGTAAAGTATTCAGGTATGATGATGCAATATGGCAGTCTTTATATCCGCCAAACGGTTGGAACTGTCGTTGTTTTGTACGTTCTTTGACAGATAGACAAATGGAGCGTAAGGGCTTGAAGTGTGAAAGTTCAGACGGAAAATTAAAAGAAATAGAAACACTTGTAGGCGGTGAGCCAAAGACAATGACAGCTTATGATTTTAAAGCAAACGGTAAGAGTTTCAGAATGTCAGCCGATGCAGGTTGGGGAACAAATTTAGGTACAAAAGCGTGGAACTTGGATGTGCAGGCATATAAAAAGATTGCAAAACTACCGCAAAATATACAGGACAAATTCATTTCAGATATGGCACAAAACGTGCATAATAAAGAAAATATACAAGGTTTAATAACAAAAACAATAAAAAATAATCTTTTAAGCAGGGGTAATGAAGATGTTTTAACT
>CAJOPF010000048.1 GCA_905236205.1 Candidatus Gastranaerophilales bacterium | reverse complement strand
CTAATGAGATACGGTGCATTGTGCGAAATAAAAAGTCCAAAGACAGAGCGCAATAAGATGAAAGAAATGATAGCAAAAACATTAAGTAACTATAACGTAAGCACATAAAATAAGTTGACATCGTCGGTCGGTTTTGCTAATGTATAATTAGAAAAACAAATGGGCCTGTAGCTCAGCGGTAGAGCAGGGGACTCATAATCCCTTGGTCGTGGGTTCGAACCCCTCCGGGCCCAAATATGAAGCCGACAGATAAATCTGTCGGCTTTTTATTATTTCAACATTGTTAGGGGTGAGAACCACAAAGCGTTAGCTTTGTTTTGGTTCGAGCGCGAACGAGCTGAGGGCAGAGCCTTGACGACTGCAAAATATTATTTTTTTGCAGTTGGCAAGCGGAGTTCCCGTTAAACGCGAGTGAGCAAGACAACCCCTCCGGGCCCAAATAATAGAGCGGCGGACATATCCGCCGCTTATTTATTTTAAGTTTGCCTATTGAATCCAAGCTGTTGTGAATTTTGAAATAACTGTATTTATATTTGCAGCAGTTCCGCTGTCCAATACTTGTTGAACAGAGTCAAAATGGTTTGTTGATAACCAGCTTGCAACTTGAGAAATTGCAGTGTTCAACTGTGCATCACTTATATGATAGTTATCACGCGAACTTATGTTTTCTATCTTTCCATTAGTCATATAATTTTTTACAGTCAAAGAATAACTTTGGTCATTATAAATCACTAAATTATTGTCATACGTTCCATCTGCACGAACATTTACATACAATTTAAGATAATTTTTATTACCATATGCAGTTCTAGTGAAATTAATTGAATCGTTACCTGATTTATCATAAATTACATTTTGTGATGCATAAGAACTTAGATTATCAAATTCTACATTATATATATCATTTCCTCCTTCACCGTAGATAAAATTATCTTTTACTTTGTAATAAGAAATGTCAACAGTATCATTTCCACCACCTAAATATACTTTGTAACCTTGCGCCGTATACCCAAAAGCAATAGTATCTTGACCTGAGCCTGTTTTTATTGTTGTATTATTCCCATTATCATTAAGACTAATTGTATTTTGACCATTTCCAACAATTATAGTATTATTGCTGCTGCTAGAGTAGTCTTCAATAACATTATTACCGTCTTCTGCATAAACGGTATTATAGCTTCCACAAAGCTTTATTGTATTATTACCGTCCTCCGCATAAACTGTGTTATAAGTTGAGTTAGATTGAAATGCTATTGTATCATTACCCGACGATATCTCATCATCACCATATCCGCAATAAACAACATTTTGGGTACCACCAACAGAAATTTTATCATTACCTTCACCACCATAAACAACAGAACCTTCATATATACCATTGTCAAAGTAAAGACTTATTTCATCATCACCTTTTCCTAAATCGACATAACTTGCGTAGTTACAGCTCACGTAGTCGTTACCGTCTCCTGCATATATTTCATTATGAGGACCACCTGCGATTATTCTATCATTTCCTTTTCCACCTATTAATTCTGAAAAACCATAATCAACGTCTAAATAGTCATCACCATCTCCGCCATCTATATATGCATCTATAAATGATACCAAAACGTCATTACCACCATATCCATAAATTTTGTCAGCTCCTAATTTACCATGAATAACATCATTTCTGTCAGTACCCTTTAATGTATCATCACCGTTTGTTCCTATTAAATGTTTGCCTTCAATTTCATTTTTATGTATTTGTGCCGATTGTTTAATTGCTTTTGCAATGGACAACGTTTTATCTTTTGTTTGAATTGTTTTTATTGAAGAATTACCTTTATAATAATTTACAACAGTAAGACTGTCATTCTCATTTCCATATCCATAAATGAACAAATCATAATCTCTCTGCTCAAAATAAAGTTTTCCAAAATTCACCTTTGCAAACTCTAGTATATCACTTGCACCTGATGTTGAGTTAACAATATCAGCTCCATCACCTTTTTCAAAACAAAATTTGTTTACACCTTTACCGCCTGATAAAATATCATTACCCGTGCCGCCTACGATTTTATCGTTACCCGTTCCGCCGTATATAGTGTCATTACCTGCTTCGCCATATAAATAATTTACATCATATTGACCGTAGAGTTTATCGTTACCTGCTCCGCCATATAATTTATCTGTACCTTTGCCGCCTACTAATTTATCGTTTCCTGCATAGCCATACAAAATATCATTTCCTGCTTCACCATTTATGGTATCAGCTCCAGAACCACCGTATATAGTATCGTTACCGTCACCGCCGTTTAATTTGTTTGCATACGTACTTTTTTTAAAATTTATTACGTCGTTTCCTAAGCCCGCATTGACTGTCAAAACTTTCTGCCAAGCTGCTGAATTTTCCCAAGTAATTGTATCTTTTTTGTCTGTACCTGTGATTACACCTTTGCTATTTGGTTTTAATGCCATGATATTTCCTTTCTTATATATAATAGTAATTTTTCAAATAATAGACGCAATATTACGTAAAGACAAAAAATCATGTATTACTATACATAATTAGTGTAATACTACTTAGCTGATAATAATTCTTTTCTTGCTTGTTCTTCAAGTGCTTCTTCCGTATACCCTTGAGGTAAATCATAATTTTCTTTAAATGCTAAACCATATTGGAATGCTGACGGTATTTGAGAAACCACTTGTTCATACTCACCCATTACCGAATTTACACAGTGAGGAGTATTTGGAGGAATAACTGCCATTTCGCCTTCTCTTAAAATTTTTATTTGTGGAACTCCGTTACGTACAACAGTCAATGCAGCAGAACCGCTTGTAACAACATATAATTCTGTTTGACTTTTATCTTCACGTCCCGGATGAGTATGCAAATGTTCGCCTTTTCTCAATTTTGACATTGGTGTAGGTTCGCTCTTATTAGCCTGAACAATTGAAGTACCTATTGAAGGAGAGCCTTCTTTTCTGCATGATAATTCTGTTGAGTTCGTTAACCAGCAGCTTTTTTCCATTGACCAGTTATTTATTTTATCATCAAGACAATATACAGCAGCATTGTCGTTTATGAATTTTAGCCCTGTAATATCGTATCCGATTTTGTTATTTTTAACCCACGCTTCAACAACTTTATTTTGTTCATCATTAACAATATTTTTGCTGTTTAACGCATCTCTTAAATGTTGTTCGCTTTCAAAATTTGTTTTCCAGAAAATTTCATCAGTATGGGTTTTGTTATTGTATAAAATGCCGTTTTCTTTTAATTTTTGAACAGTTTCAGAAGGTATACTGTCAGCTCTGCCTTTTAGAGATAATTTCGTATCCAGTTTTGTTTGACGAACTTGTTCATAAACAGGTTTTATTACTGCCAATTCTTCTTCATTAAAACCGTTATTTTTTAATTGTTCTTTTTGATAATTCCATACAGGATATTTATTAAATTTGATATATCCGTTTCTTCGGTCTGAAACAAAGCCGCTGTTTTTCAGTTTTGAAACAATAGCGTTGTTTTTATTTTCGTCTTTTGAGAACATATTGGCTTTAAATTCGCCATTGTAAGAGTGAGAATTAAAATAAATCAATTCTTTAAATTTATCTTTTAAATTTTGAGGTTGAGAGTCGCTGTTAGAATATTTTGAGTACCAAGCGTAATCCGATTTAGTCATTATAACTTGCGGATAACCTTTTCCTACTTTTACTTTTGCCTCTGAACCTTTGTTTAACAATACGGTAGAATTTTCTTTTATTTTAATTTCTTTACCGTCAATAATTAAAGAACCTTCTGCTTTTTTGGGGAACGTAATTTGGGTATCATATTCAAATTTATTTGTTTTATTTAAAAATTTTGCTGCGTCTTTACCGTAAATCAACTCTGTTTGAGTTTTTGGCTCAACTATATATCCACCGTTTTCTGTTTTTTCAAGAACAATATCTTCTGAATTTGTTGTAACCACCGTAGCTTTTGTTATTTGAGGTGCGTTACCTGTAAAATTAACATAAGAACGATAAGCAGCAGACGGAACTGTTGCATATTTTACAGATGTGCATGCAGAATTATTTGAGTCGTTATAAGAAGGAACCTTCTTTATTTTAGGCACGCAAACATTTAACGTTCTTCCCACACTTACGTTCATATATACTTAAAAACGTTTTTATTGTATAAATTGCCCATGCAAGAAAAACTTATTACTTTTTGTAAAAAAAAGGAGCTTTAAAAGCTCCTTTTATTAAACAACACCATTATATGCATCAATATACAACTGTTTAATCTCACTCATCATAGGATAAGCAGGGTTTGCACCCGTACATTGATCGTCAAATGCCAATTCTACCAAAGTGTCTAAATTATCGTAAAATTCTTTTTCATCAACACCGAATTCTTTTATGGATTTTGGCAATTGAATGTCAGTCATTAAATCATCAACCGCCTTGATTAACAATTCAACTTTTTCATCATCATTTTTCCCGCCCAAATTCAATTCATCAGCAATTTGTCCGTACTTCGTTTTTGCATTTGGATATTTATATTGAGGGAAAATAGCTTGCTTTGTAGGGCAATCAGTAGAATTGAATTTGATAATTTGTCTGATTAACAAAGCATTTGCAACACCATGAGGTATATGATACATAGCCCCTAATTTATGAGCCATTGAGTGGCATAAACCTAAAAATGCATTTGCGAATGCCATACCTGCAATTGTTGCGGCATAGTGCATTTTTTCTCTTGCAGCAGGGTCTTTAGCTCCGTCATTATAAGAACGACGCAAATATCTAAAAATAAGTTTTGACGCTTCTAGAGCATTTGAATTTGTAAAGTTTGTAGCCATACTTGATACATAAGCTTCAATAGCGTGAACCAAGGCATCAATACCTGACGCTGCAGTTAATCCTTTTGGCATATTATCAACAAAATTAGGGTCAATAATTGCCATATTAGGAGTTAGCGCATAATCCGCAATTGCATATTTAACATTTGTTTTGTCATCAGTTATAATTGCAAACGGAGTAACCTCAGAGCCCGTACCTGATGTTGTAGGAATTGCAACCATTGTTGCTTTTTGACCTAGATCAGGTATTTGACAAATTCTCTTTCTGATATCCATAAATCTCATTGAAATATCTTCAAATACGGTTTCAGGTTGTTCATACATCAACCACAAAATTTTAGCTGCATCCATAGGAGAACCGCCGCCAAGAGCAATTATTAAATCAGGCTCATAAGGACGCATAATTGATAGAGCATCATTTACGGTTGATAATGTCGGATCAGGTTTTACATCAAAGAAGATTTGGTAATCAATATTCAACTCATCCAAAACATTCGTTATATTGTAAACTGCTCCTGAATTAAATAAAAATCTGTCTGTAACAATAAATGCACGTTTTTTGTCTTTTAAAACTCTTAATGCTAAATCTGTTGCACCTCTTTTGAAGTAAACTTTCGGAGGAACCTTATACCATAACATATTTTCTCTCCTTTCAGCAACGGTTTTAAGATTTAATAAGTTTTCTACACCAACGTTTCCGCTCACAGAATTACCTCCCCAAGAACCGCAGCCTAACGTTAATGACGGTTCTAATCTAAAATTATACAAATCACCAATACCGCCTTGAGATGACGGAGTGTTAATTAACAAACGTCCTGTCGGAATTTTTTTCGCAAAATAATCAACTCTTTCTTGAGTTCTTACATCTGTATACAAGGCTGCTGTATGACCTGCTCCGCCATTCATTACCAAATCATGAGCCATATCAACAGCTGTTTCATAATCCTTTGCCTTATACATAGCCAAAATTGGCGATAACTTTTCGTGAGCATACGGATCTGAAACATCAACTGATTTTCTTTCAGAAACAAGAACCTTTGTATGAGCAGGAACTTTTATCTTAGCCATTTCTGCAATTTTTACGGCAGATTGACCAACAATAAGCGGATTTACAGTTCCACTGTCAGATAATATTATTTTAGCTAATTTTTGAGCTTCTTTATCGTTCAAAATATAAGCCCCGCGATATTCAAACTCTTTTTTAGCTTCATCATATACATCTTTTACAATGGTTACTGACTGTTCTGATGCACAAATCATACCATTATCAAAAGTCTTTGACATGAGAATTGAAGAAACCGCCATTTTTATATCTGCAGTTTCATCAATAATAGCAGGAACATTACCAGGACCTACACCCAATGCAGGTTTGCCTGAAGAATAAGCAGCTTTAACCATGCCCGGCCCGCCTGTTGCAAGAATACAATTTATATCAGGGTGATGCAACAAAGCATTTGATAATTCCATAGAAGGTTCATCAATCCAACCTATAAT
>CAJOPF010000047.1 GCA_905236205.1 Candidatus Gastranaerophilales bacterium | reverse complement strand
GTTTTGAATGAGAAGAGAACTCCCGTCGGTAGTGAGATGCCTCGCAAACAAAAAAGACTACCGAAGTAGTCCTTTTAAAATGGTGGGCGTTGAGAGGCTCGAACTCCCGACATCTTCCTTGTAAGGGAAGCGCTCTACCAACTGAGCTAAACGCCCAAAATATTTTGCGTAAGACTAATATACACAAAAAAATTTTTACTGTCAATACTTTTTTATTATTTATTTTTAATCTTCTTCTTTTTTGCCGGAATCTTCTTTTGCTGATGGGTTTATAATATTGTCATCAATTACAGCTTTAAATTCATTTATTTTTGGTAATGGCGGAACTTTTCCCGTAGAATTTAATTCTTCATCAAAACATTCTTTCTCGTTGCAATATCCTAAAAATTTATTTAAGCCGTTGTAATAATAGTTTTTATCATTTCTCTCAACGCTTTTTCCTACAAGTTGCCCTGTTTTATTATAAAAAAATATTTGTCCGTTTACCTTTTTGTCTCGTGCAATAAATTTTCCGTATTTGTCGTAATAAAATTTTTGATTCCCTTTTTCTACTACTGTCAAATCAGGGTTTTGAATAGGTTCTTCCACTACTTCCTGTGGTATTTCAGGTTCGGGAGTTTCTGTTTCTTCTTGTTGTGTTTCAGCAGCTTTTTGCTGTGGTACGTTAAGGTTTGGCAAAACTTGGTTTTGAATTGGTTCTGCAAACGTAAGTGAGCCAAATGTAATAAATGTAAGTAAGCTGATTATTTTTTTCATGATATACCTCAATATACTGTATAATAGCATACAAAAGACTTGTTCATGAAGATAAAATTAAATATTTCAATATTTTAATGTATTTAATTCAAGATATAAAAAGATATATTCAAATACAGTGCAAAGCTTACCCATAAAAAGTAAGGTATTAAAAGATATGAGGATAATTTACTTGTTTTGAAAAATTCTATTATTGTGAATAAAATGAATATCCACATAAATATAACTATTACAAGTCCACCCTGAATATCCATTCTTGTAAAAAATACCGTTGACCAAATAAAATTCAGTAACAATTGAACAAGAAAAAAGAGTATTGCAAGTGATTTTTTAACAGGGCTTTCCGCTTTTAAAAATATCCAAAAAGATGCAAAAATCATTAAATACAAAATTATCCAAATCGGCGCAAAAATCCAATCTGGGGGCATAAATAAAGGCGTATTTAAAGAGTTATACCAATCTGAATTATACATAATTATATGTAAAATCAAATTTTTAAAAAATAAAATCGGATAACAAGGTTATTTTATTATCTGAGCAAAATAATCCAAAATTTCATCACAAAATTTTCTGTCTATTGCGCTAAACGGTAAAACTGTTCCGCCAAATTCTTTTTTTACGTTATTTATAACACTTAAAACTTTGTTTTTGGGTACATAGTCTATTTTTGTAACAACTGTGAAAATCGGTAAATCGTAAGCTTTAACCCATTCACGCATTTGTATATCGTTTTTTTGCAATTCGTGTCTGCCGTCAACAAGCTGGATTAAAGATTTTATTTGTTCTCGTTTTAACAAATATTCTTCCAAATATTTTTGCCAGCGTTCTTGTGCTTCTTTTGACACTTTAGCATAACCATACCCAGGTAAATCTGCTATTATAAATTGCTCGGAAAAGTTAAAAAAGTTTATAAGTCTTGTCTTCCCTGGGGTGTTAGAAGTTTTTGCAAGTTTTTTATTATTGCAAAGGCAATTTATAAAAGAGGATTTGCCGACATTTGAACGACCTAACAGCGGAAACTCAGGAAGTTTAAAGTCGGGGCATTGACTTAATTTTTCTGCACTTATTATAAATTTGGCGTTAAGTTGTTTTGCCATTTTTTAAATTCTTTGTCCTCTTTTTTCATGTATTTAAGATTTATATTATTGTATTTTTTTTCAAGTCTTGCTGCTTTTTTATTATATTTTTTTGTCTTTCTTGGCTTTTGTTCCAATCCTGCAACAACTTTGTATGCATCAGATGCTTCTTTATAATGTTTTTGTTTTTCGCAAAGTTTTGCACTTAAAAGGGCTGCGTCATAGTTTGTTGGGTTTAAGTCCAAAGCTTTTAGGGCATATTCTCTTGCAAAAACTTTGTTTTTATTTCTTTTATTTAAAAATTTAGCATCTTTATACAAGTATTCTGATTGTTTTTCCATAGTCATAATATAATTCAGATTATGTAATGCTTCTTCGTTAGACGGATCTGTTACAAGAATTTTGCGTAAAATATTTTTTGCACTTGGATAAAATCTGTCATAGGTTAAAATTTCGGAAATAAATAAGTAATCTTCGGGAGATTTTGCAAAAATAACAGAATTTTCAAAACATTCTTTTGCTTCTTGATATTTGTTCATTGCAAGGTAAGCATCACCCTTTGCAAGCATATCATTCATTCCTTTTGCAGGTGAGTTAACAATTTTTTCAAGAATTTCATCAGAATCTTTTTCTTTATTCATTAACTTTGCCAATTTTAATTTTGCAAGATATAATTGCAAGCTGTTTGGATTTGCTGTTAATGCTTTTTGAATATTTTCGTAAGTTGTTTCAAGTTCTTTTTCTCTTTCTAAAGCACTTTGTGAAACTGATTTTTTTGCATCAGCAAAATACGCATTCGCAACACCTGTCAGGGCATCTATATTATATTCACTTACTCCAATAAGGCTTGAATAATATTTCAAAGCTTCTTGGTTATCACCTTTTAAAAGCGATAAATCTGCTATGTAAAGTTTTACGTTGTTTAAAGAAGGGTTTACTGCCAATGCTGATTTTAAATTTGCTATGGCAAGTTCGTTATCGAACCGTTTTTCATATATTTTCGCAAGGTTAATATATGGTTTTGTGTTTTCGGGTTTTACTGCAATTGATTTTTTAAACGCTTCAATTGCTGCGGTTTCGTTTCCTTGTTTCTTTAAAATTTCTCCTCTTAAATTATATGCAACCGAAGATTTAGGTTTTAGTCTTAAAGAGTGGTCAACCGCATCAAGACCTTTTGAATATAATGATTTTTTATCGTATACCTGTGCCAGATGAAAATATGCGGTTGAGCTGTTAGGATTCATAGAAACAGCTTTTAAGAATTGTTTTTGCGCTGATTCATAATCACCTTTTAAATAATCAATTGTTCCGAGATTATCTATTGCTGTTGAATAATTTTTATTTATTTGCAATGCTTTATTAAAAAATTCTTTTGCTTTCGGAATATTGCCTGTGTTAAGAGCAATTACACCAAGAGCATTGTAGGAATGATAATGTTTTGAATCATTTTTTATTGCCAGATTAAACTCTTTTACGGCATCTTTAATAAGTTGTTCGGAATTGTTTCTGTAATCCATATCCGAAGAAGCCTGACGTTTTATGTAAACCACGCCTTGTGCATAGTGTAAATCAGGATTTGAATTGTATTTTGGCAAATATTTATTAAGTTGTTCCTGTGCAATATCAAGTTTATCTTGTTTAGCTGCCGAAATTATGGAAAGAGCCCTTGCTGTTACATCATTCGGGTTTGATTTTAGTTTTTCATACAATAATTTATCTGCAAATGCAAAATTTTCATCTTCTATGTATTTGTCTATTTGTTGATAATTTTTAGAAATCCTTGCGGTTATGACATTTCTTTGTGAGTAATTTTTTATTGGAGCTGCATAGCTGCTTGCTGTCAACATTCCAGATATTGTTGCAGCAATAATTAAACTTTTACTTAATCTCATATTATCCTCAATTTGTAAATTATTTATAATTTATTCGAAAATATTGTATAATAGCAGTTATAAAAAAACATCATGCGTAAGTAGGAATAATCATGGGGCTTAGTAAAGAGTCAAAAAATTATTTAGAAGATTTTAAAACATATCTTTTGATTGAAAAGAATTTTTCAAAACATACCGCTACGGCTTATTATTCGGATGTTATGAGTTATTTGCTTTGGCTTGAAAATGAATCTTGCACAACGGTTACTTTTCATAAAGTTAAAGATTACATATATTTTATACAAAAATTTGAGTATAAAAAGACTACTCTTGCCCGTAAAATAGCATCTATAAGGACTTTTTATAAATATTTGTACCGAGAAAGAATTGTTGAAACAAATCCTACGGTGAATTTATCCGCTCCAAAACGTCCGAAATCACTGCCAAAATTTTTGACACCAACAGAAATAGAACAAATTTTGTCAGGTATAAAAATCGAAACTCCAGCAGGGTACAGAAACAGAGCTATATTGGAGCTTCTGTGGGCTACCGGCATGCGTGTTTCCGAATTAAGCGGACTTAATTTCGGCGATTTGAATTTGAAAAACAATGAAATTACGGTTTTTGGTAAAGGTGCAAAAGAGCGTATTGTACTTGTTTCTGACAGAGCAAAAACCTATTTGGAACGTTATATAAATACTGCGCGTCCGTTAATTGCAAAGGGATTTCAACTTGAACCGATTACCGATAAAACTCCTGTTTTTATTAACAATACAGGTTACAGATTGCAGAATAAAACAATAAGAAATGTTATAAATGATGTGGTTGAAAGTATTGAATTACCTAAACATGTTACACCTCACATGTTCAGACACAGTTTTGCGACAAAATTGATAGAAAATGGAGCTGACTTAAGAATAGTTCAGGAACTTTTGGGGCATGCAAGTATTTCTAATACTCAAATATATACGCACGTATCAACAAAACACTTACAAGAAGTGTTTGAACAGGCTCATCCAAGGTCATAAAAATGTAGTTTGGAATTTAATTTAACGGAACGTCGATAGGTTGTGTAAGGATTACGGTAAGAATTTCATCTTGGTTAAATTCAACATCCTGACCTTTTCTGAACATATCGGCAACACTATCGCCAATCCAATAAGCTCCGCCTCCAATAGCTCCGCCTATTGCACATACGGGAACAGTTAATATTTTTCCAATTCCGCCAAGAAAATCTTCTCCCAAGTCCATACCATAATCTGTTGCATTTACTGTAATATCAACGGTTTTATTCCAATTATCACTTATCGCTTCACCGTAACCTTTATTCAAGTAAAGTCCGCCATTGAAATTCATGTTTATTTTGCCCGAAATTATCATATCAAGCGGTAATTGTCTTCCGTTTGGTGTTACAATATGGTCAAAATCAACATATATTATACCGCCTTTTGAAAATCTTCTGCTTGGTGTTACTTTTTTTATACTACCTCTTATCATTGAGCCTGCAGGTAAGATAATGTTTGTTGGCGTTTTTTCGTCATCAACAAG